>CAZLHZ010000029.1:5856-12008 GCA_964559285.1 uncultured Actinomycetes bacterium
GTGGAGAACGCGGTCTTGGTCCCCTTCAGGCACGTGACCACGGTGGAGACCTGCGTGGCGCCCGATCCGGACGGTGCCGTCACGGGAACCTTGTACTTCGTTGTGAAGCCAACCCAGGCACCATTTCCGAAGACTGGTGCGCCCAGCACGGTACGTGTGCTGGACACCTGAGAGGCATCCCCTGCCGTGTCATGGGCCACCGCGGTCACGCGGTGGGTCTTGGTCAGGCTCAGGCCGCTGATCGTGCACGTCGCATTGCCAGTGTTGTTCACGACGGCCGTGCAGGCACCCTCAACGCCGGTGGCGGCGTTGACGGCCGTGAAGCGAATCCAGGCGGATGTGGTTCCCGTTGCGCCAGCGACGCCGCTCACCGTCAGACTCGTTGCGGTCTTACGCGTGGGCATGCTCAGCGTGGGCCGGCTCGGGACGCCCGTGGGATTGATGAATGGGACATCCTGCTGAGCGAGGAACTCCCCGGGGCCGCTGAAGGCGGAGACGCGGGTGTAGACGCCGGCGAGGGGCGTCGCACAGACGCCCTCGCCTCCCACGTCAAGGACCTGCTCCTCATCGGGACCCCAGCTCACAACGCCCACCAGGCGTCGCGAGGACCCCGTGCCTCCCACGAGGGGTCCGCCGGAGTCACCACCGCAGGCATCGACGACGTCTCCGGAGTCGTTGATTCCCATGGCGCAGATCATGACGGCGTCGTCCACGTCACCCTCGGGGTATTGGTAGAAGGTGATGCCGTCAATGACCGCCGCGACCTTCTTGTCGGAGGCGTTAACGGCTGTCGCGCAGGTGCCCACACCGAAGACGGTGAGGTCTGCTGCCGTCGCCACGGTGGGTTCGCCAGTGTTATCCGCCTCCGTCGACCCCCAGCCTGCGGTAGCCACGGCCGCGCCCGCTGCGGTCAGACCCACATTGAGGTCTGCCCGTGAACTGCCGGAGCCCCGCTCGGCGGGGAGCAGCCGCTGAGTCCCGAGAATCGGCTGTGCGAGCGTCAGGACGGCGATGTCATGGGAGTAGGTGCCAGCACTGCCGTCATAGTCGGGGTGGTACACCGCCGAGGCAACCCCGACGACCTGTTGCTGGGTCTGAAGATCGAGGCCGCTGCCGACCGCGAGGTCCTCCGCCCCGCGGTTGGTGGCCTCGCCGTCCCACAGGCAATGAGCAGCGGTGATGACCTTGAGCGGTGTCACGAGAGTGCCGGCACAGTCCTGCTGGACATAGAGCCGGCCTCCGGAGCGATAGGGGGTGCCGACGGCCACGATGAAGCCGAACTCGCTAACGGACGTCTCACGCCCGTGGATGATGGACGGCTGAACCATCCCCTGAGCCGGAAGTATCGATATGACACCCAGTGAGAACGCTGCAATTGCAGTCGCTGTCAGCCCGTGCCTCAAGGTTCGGTTCATCTGGTCACCAGTTTCCGAGGATTGTGATGAGGGGTGATTGGGCAGAGCCGGCCGCGTTCGAGGTGGTCGCTCGGCACTGGTAGCGCACTCCGACCGTCAGGCCGGTGAGCCAAGCGGTGCCTGACGATACCCGCCGCGTGCGTGTCCCCTCTCCCTGTGCCGTGCAGGACACGGTGGTCACGGCCGGGCGAAGCGCGGATCGACCCGGAGTCACCAGAAATCCCCACTCCCCGAGACCGAAGTTCACGCGGTAGTCAATGGTGGGCGGCTCCGGCAGGTCCGCATCGAGATCGCCGGATGTGCTGTCACCGGTGCTGTCGACGTCAACACCGGCTTCTCGAAGGAATGACGTGTAGGCAGACACCCGCGTGTAGACACCGGGCGTCCGACCCCCGCAGTCGATGCCCCAACTCACCACGCCGATGAGACGCTGCCGCGCTCCGGTTCCGGCGACAAGGGGACCGCCGGAGTCTCCCTGGCAGGTGTCGATGCGATCACCACTTTGGGCTCCACTCGCACACAGCATCGTGCTCGGATCGACGGACCACTCGCCCCAGCCGCTAGGTGCCGATCCAAAGCCGGAGAAGCGCACTCCGTTGAGGGTCCACGAGCTTCCCCCGCCGCATGCCGACCGAGGGAACACCGTGAGGTCCGCGACGAGAAACGCATCCGGCGCGGATGAGGTGTGTCCGACTCGAGTCGTACCCCACCCTGCAGACCATGCAGAAGTCCCACCTGTCGTGAGTCGTCCGGCATCTGACCCGGTGGTGACGGGAACGGTGTCGACGTCCCGGAGGGCGGTTGCCAGATGCACAACCGCGATGTCGTTGAGTGTCCGCCGTGCGGAGTAGTCCGGGTGGACGACGATGCGACTCACACGCACGACGGCGTCAGGGTCGCGCAAGTCGATGCCTGCTCCCACGACGATCTCTGAGGACAGCATCGGGGTGCGGCCATCGACGACGCAGTGCGCAGCAGTGACCACGATGGTGGGGGCAACGAGTGTGCCTCCGCAGTACTGGGCCCGGTAAAGGTTCGAGTGGTTGTAGATGCTGCGATAGGCGAGGGCGACGAGGAACCCGAAATCGCCACGCTCTGGATCGTGTCCGTTGACGATGCGCGGGGCCGGCGTCGGCAGAGGAGCGGCGGCAGTCGCGGGCAGGGCTCCGATGGTGCCTGCTGCCACGACCCCGGCGCAGGTGAGTGCCAGAGCCGTCACCCGACGGCGGGGGGATCGCCGACGTGTCCGGGCCGCACCGGTGGCTGCGGGGGGCAGGGGGGACACGGGGGACACGGGGGACACGCTACGCGGTCAGCGTGTGGGAAACCTCCTGATGAGGTTCGGCGAACCTGAAATCTATAGGGCACCATGGCGTGATGAGTGAAAACCTGACCACCGATGAGGGGACGGTGCCGACGTCTCCCAGACTGCGGCCGGTTGCCCTCGTCACGGGTGCCACGGCCGGCATCGGGCGTCAGTTCGCCGACCAGTTGGCCGCGAGCGGCCACGACCTCATCCTCGTGGCGCGGGACGCGACCCGACTCTCGGAGATCGCGGCCGACCTCGGCCAGCGCTTCGGGATCACCGCGGAGGTCCTCCCGGCTAATCTCACCGACCCACAGGCACGGCTCACGGTGGAGCAGCGCCTGCGGACGACGGCGGTGGATGTCCTCGTCAACAATGCCGGCTTCGGTATCCGCGCCCCGTTCGATCGCTCCGACATCGCCGATGAGCAGCGGATCCTCGATGTCATGGTGACGGCGGTCATGCGCCTCACCCACGCGGCGATTCCGGGCATGGTCGCGCGCGGCCGCGGCTCGATCCTCGTCGTGAGCAGTGTGGCGGGCTGGACCCCTACCGGCACCTACGCCTCGGCGAAGGCGTGGGCGACGACCTTCAGCCAGGGTCTGCATGCCCCACTGCGACGTCAGGGGGTTGTCATCACCGCGGTCTGCCCCGGTTTCACGCACACCGAGTTCCATAAGCGCGCCGGCATGGACCTGCAGCAGATCCCGAACTGGATGTGGCTGGACTCCAGCGACGTCGTACGCCGTGCCCTGCGCGACAACGCCCGAGGTCGGTCACTCAGTGTCGCGGGTGCGCAGTATCGACTGCTGTCGTTCCTCGCCCGACATGCGCCGCGCAGTCTCGTGGCGCGCGCGGCCCAGTGGTGAGCTTGTCTGAGCCACGGTCACCTAGGGTGACGGCATGAGCGATCGTGATGCCCTGCTGAACCAGATTGCCGAGAAGGCCGTGGTCCGCGGCCGCGTCATCCTCTCCAGTGGTCGGGAGGCTGACTACTACGTCGATCTGCGCCGGGTCACTCTGGATGCGCAGGCTGCACCGCTCGTCGGTCGGGTGATGCTCGAGGCCACGGCGCAGTGGTCATTCGACGCCGTCGGTGGCCTGACCCTCGGTGCTGATCCGGTCGCCACCGCCATGCTGCATGCGGCAGCAGCAGCGGGCCGTCGGCTCGATGCCTTCGTCGTGCGCAAGGAGGGCAAGGCGCACGGTCTGCAGCGGCGGATCGAAGGTCCCGATGTGGCGGGTCGTCGGGTGCTCGCGGTCGAGGACACATCGACGACGGGCGGGTCCGTGCTCACGGCAGTTGAAGCGCTGCGCGAGGCGGGAGCCGAGGTCGTCGGGGTGGCCGTCATGGTGGATCGCGGGGCTGGTCCCGCTGTGCGCGAGGCGGGCCTGGACTACGTCGCTGCCTATTCGCTGACTGATCTCGGCCTGGAGTAGCCGGTCACGGCAGTCTCAGGCCGCAGCTGCGCGCGAACCGCGACGATGCCGCCACCACTCGATGATCATGGGGATCACGCTGATGAGGACGATGAGGATCAGCACGATCTCCAGGTTGCGCGCGATCCAGGGGATGCGGCCGAGGTAGTAGCCGAGGATGGTCACGCCGCCCGCCCACAGCACGCCGCCGAGAGCGGAGTAGGTGAGGTAGCGACGGACATCCATCCGACCGACCCCGGCCACCGCGGTGATGAAGGTGCGCACGATGGGGACGAAGCGCGCGAGCACGATGGCGCGTGCGCCGTAACGCTCGAAGAAGACGCCGGTGCGCTCGACGTAGACCTGCTTGAACAGCCTTGAGTCAGGGCGTCGGAACAGGGCTGGTCCCGCCTTGAGCCCGATCCAGTAGCCGACGACATTGCCGAGCAGCGCCGCGAGAATGAGCAGCACGATGGCGAGCGCCACGTTCATGTCGATCCGGGCACCGGAGGCGGTGCCGGCCAGAAAGAGTCCGGTGATGAAGAGCAGGGAGTCCCCGGGCAGGAAGAACCCCAGCAGCAGTCCGCACTCGGCGAAGATGATGGCCAGGATGATCCAGAAGGTCAGGCCGCCGTAGTTCGCCAGCAGGGTACTGAGCAGATTCTCCGGGTCGAGCCACGACGGCCCGAGGGTCATGACAGAACCGAGTGTGGGCACGTTGTGAGACTACCTCCCCTAGGGTCGCGCCATGGCTGATGAGGGATCACTGCCGGGTGTCGGTCCCTGGCCGGGGGAGCACCCGTCTGATCCACGACTCGACCCGGACCTCCTCGAGCACGGCGACCGCCGCAATGTCGTCGACCGCTATCGCTATTGGACGGTGGAGGCGATCGTCGATGACCTCGATCGGCATCGGCATGGATTCCATGTCGCCGTCGAGAACATCCAGCATGACTTCAACATCGGCTCGATCGTGCGCAGCGCAAACGCCTTCCTTGCGAATGAGGTCCACATCGTCGGACGTCGTCGGTGGAATCGCCGGGGCGCCATGGTGACCGAGCGCTATCAGCATGTGCGTCACCACGAGTCAGTCACCGACTTCTCACAGTGGTGTCGCGAGGAGGATCTGCCCATCCTCGGCATCGACAACGTGCCCGGTTCGATCGCGCTGGAGACGTATGACGTCCCATCACGATGCGTCCTGCTGCTGGGCCAGGAGGGGCCGGGACTGTCGCCCGAGGCGATCAGCTGCTGCGATGCGATTCTGCAGATCGCGGGCTTTGGCTCGACCCGGTCGATCAACGTCGGTGCCGCTGCCGCTGTCGCCATGCACGCGTGGATCCGACGACATGAATTCGGCCAGCTTCCCGACTCGACGGCGAGCAGCGGGGGGCCGACGGCCCATTAGGATTTGCCCACGGTTCACCAATCGACCTGGGAGGGCAGCATGGCCACCAGCATGCGCGAGCAGATGCAGTCGGGACCCGGCTTCATCGCAGCACTTGATCAAAGCGGCGGCAGCACACCGAAGGCTCTGGCGCTCTATGGCGTCGAGGCGAGTGAATACACCTCTGACGCGCAGATGTACGACCGCATCCATGAGATGCGGTCGCGCATCATCACCGATCCCCACTTCACGGGTGACAAGGTCATCGCGGCGATTCTCTTCGAGCAGACGATGGATCGTGACATTCAGGGCCAGCCGACCCCGACCTACCTGTGGGATGTGAAGCGTGTGGTCCCGCTGGTCAAGGTCGACAAGGGTCTGGCCGATGAGGTGGCCGGTGCGCAGGTCATGAAGCCCATGCCCGACCTCGGCGACCTGCTCGATCGCGCCAAGGCCAAGTCCGTCTTCGGCACCAAGATGCGCTCCGTCATCAAGCAGGCGGATGTCTCAGGGATCTCCGCGGTTGTCGACCAGCAGGTCGAGGTCGGCCTGCAGATCCTCGCCAAGGGCCTGGTCCCCATCCTCGAACCCGAGGTCGACATCAAGAGTGCCGACAAGGCCCACA
>CAZLHZ010000030.1:0-3971 GCA_964559285.1 uncultured Actinomycetes bacterium
GGCGTCGATCGCCGGGAAGATCCGCTTCTCCGCGAACTCGCGACGCAGCCGGATCTCCATGTTGCCGGTGCCCTTGAACTCCTCGAAGATCACCTCGTCCATCTTCGAGCCGGACTCGATGAGGGCCGTGGCGAGGATGGTGAGCGAGCCACCGTTCTCGATGTTGCGGGCCGCACCGAAGAACTTCTTCGGCGGGTAGAGCGCGGCCGAGTCGACACCGCCCGACAGGATGCGCCCCGACGCGGGAGCAGCGAGGTTGTAGGCACGGCCGAGACGGGTCATCGAGTCGAGCAGAACGACGACGTCCATGCCCATCTCGACGAGGCGCTTGGCGCGCTCGATGGCGAGTTCGGCCACCATCGTGTGGTCCTCGGCCGGGCGGTCGAAGGTCGAGGCGATGACCTCACCCTTGACCGAGCGCTGCATGTCGGTGACCTCTTCGGGTCGCTCATCGACGAGGACGACCATGAGGTGGCACTCCGGGTTGTTGCGGGTGATCGCGTTGGCGATGGACTGCAGGACCATCGTCTTGCCGGCCTTCGGGGGCGACACGATGAGACCGCGCTGGCCCTTGCCGATCGGAGCGACGAGGTCGATGACGCGCGTGGTGAGGTTGTTGGCCTCGGTCTCCAGACGCAGACGGTCCTGCGGGTAGAGCGGGGTCAGCTTGCCGAACTCGGGGCGGTTGCGGGACTTCTCCGGATCGCCCGCGTTGACGGTGTCGAGGCGGACGAGCGGGTTGAACTTCTCGCGTCGCTCACCGTCGCGTGGAGCGCGGATGGCGCCGGTGACGGCGTCACCCTTGCGCAGGCCGAACCGCTTGACCATGGACAGGGAGACGTAGACATCGTTCGGGCTCGGCAGGTAGCCCGTCGTCCGGACGAACGCGTAGTTGTCGAGGATGTCCATGATGCCGGCGACGGGGACGAGCACATCGTCATCGCTGACCTCGACCTCGCCCTCGACCCCGGGCATCCCCGGCTTGCGGTCGCGGCGATCGCGATTGCGGTCCCGGCCGCGGCGGCGGCTGCGGCGGCTGCCACGGTCGTCGTCGTAGCCGCCACCCTGGCCGCCCTGATTGCCGGGGCCGCCCTGCTCGCGGGGTTCGCGCGGTTCGCGGGGTTCACGGGGCTCGCGCGGCTGGTGGTTCTGTCCCGCCGCGGGCGCGGTGTCCTTCGGCGCCGTGTCCTTCGGCGCCGTGTCCTTCGGCGCGGAACCGGCTTGGCGCGCCGCGATGGCGGCGACGAGCTCGCCCTTGCGCATCCCGCTCGTGCCGGAGATCCCGAGGGATCCGGCGAGGCTCTTGAGCTCCGGCAGGAGCATGCCGCTCAGGGCGCCGCCACTGCGGCCGCCGCTGTCACTGCCGGAGGGAGGGTTCTGGGTCTGGGTCACAGATGTGTCCTTCGTGGGAGACCGGGGGCGTGCCGACGGGCACGGCTCGGAGGTGATGCTGCGAGGTCATGGAGGTCCGGACAGTCATTCGGCCGGTATTCCTGGACCCGACTATCGATCGCGGGGGAGGTCCGCTCGCGATCTCGTGCGGTGCCTCACCCTAGCACTCGGCCTCGCGGACGACGCCTCGCGGGTCGAGGTCGACCGGCTGCACCCGCCAATCCGTGGGCACCCGCTGCGCGATCGACGACGTCCAGTGCTCGACGTCCGCGCGCTCGATGAGGGCCAGCACGGTCGGTCCGGCACCGGAGATCACGGCCGGGACGCCCTGCGCTCGCAGGGTGCGCACGAGGTCGAGCGAGTGGGGGTACGCCGATTCCCGCAGGTCCTGGTGGAGGCGATCCTCCGTCGCCAGCATGAGCAGCCCGGGATCCTCCACGAGGGCATGGACGAGCAGGGCGGTGCGCCCGAGATTGAACGCGGCATCCGCGTGGGCGATCGAGGCGGGCAGGAGGCCGCGGGCCAGGGAGGTGGCGACCGGGGTCCCCGGGATCGCGAGGATGCCCGCGAGATCAGGGTGCGGGGTTCGGCGTACGGCCGTCGTCCGCCCCGCAGCGTCGAGGACGGCGATCGTGAAGCCACCGAGCAGGGCCGCCGCGACATTGTCCGGGTGTCCCTCCATCCCGGTGGCCGCATCGAGCAGGGCCTGAACATCGAGGCGCTCGTCACCGTCGACGACGAGCGCGCGGGCCAGGGCGAGACCGCCGACGATGGCGGCGGCCGAGGAGCCCATGCCGCGACCGTGGGGGATGAGGTTGTCGCAGCGCACGATGAGGCCGGGCATCGGCACTCCCATGGCGGCGAAGCCGACCGCCATCGCGCGCACGACGAGGTGGGTGGCATCGCGCGGGAGGGTGTCGGTCCCCTCCCCCGTCACCTGCAGGGTGATCCCCGGATCATCCGCGACCGCCGCGAGGAGCCGGTCGCGCACGCCGAGGGCCAGGCCGAGGGCGTCGAACCCGGGCCCGAGGTTGGCGCTCGTCGCCGGCACGCTCACCGCAACCGGGTGCGCCACGAGCATGCGTCAGCCGACCAGGCCGAGGGCTGCCGCCGCGGCAGCCGCATCGACGGGGACGACGACAGGCGCGGGTGCCCCCTCGATCGCCCACTGCGGGTCCTTGAGGCCATTGCCGGTGAGGGTGCAGACAATGCGCTGGCCGGCGTCGAGCCGCCCGGCCGCATGCTCGGCGAGCAGCCCGGCGACGCTGGCGGCACTGGCCGGTTCGCAGAAGAGCGCCTCCGAGGCGGCGAGCAGTCGATAGGCCTCGAGGATCTGCTCATCGGTCACGGAGTCGATGAGGCCGCCCGAGTCATCACGTGCCGCGATGGCCTGATCCCACGAGGCTGGATTGCCGATGCGGATGGCCGTCGCGATGGTCTCCGGATGGGTGACCGGGTGGCCGAGGACGAGCGGGGCGGAGCCGGCAGCCTGGAACCCCCACATCCGCGGCCGGTGCGTGGAGTGCCCGGCATCGGCGTACTCCACATATCCCTTCCAGTAGGCCGTGATGTTGCCCGCGTTGCCGACGGGCAGGCAGTGGATGTCGGGCGCGTCACCGAGTCGATCCACAATCTCGAACGAGGCCGTCTTCTGCCCCTCGATGCGGTCGGGGTTGACGCTGTTGACGAGTGCGACGGGATAGTGGTCGGCGAGGTCGCGGGCCAGCCGCAGGCAGTCGTCGAAGTTGCCGTCGACCTGCAGCAGCGTCGCCCCGTGGACGAGCGCCTGGGCGAGCTTGCCCATCGCGATCTTGCCCTGCGGGACCAGGACCGCGGCCCGCATGCCCGCCTTCGTCGCGTAGGCCGCCGCGCTCGCGGAGGTGTTGCCCGTCGAGGCGCAGATGACAGCGCGTGCTCCGGCCTCGGCGGCCTTGGAGATCGCCATCGTCATGCCGCGATCCTTGAACGAGCCGGTGGGGTTGGCACCGTCGTACTTCAGCCACACCTCGCAGCCGGTCCGCTCGGAGAGGGTGCAGGCATAGACCAGGGGCGTGCCACCCTCGGCGAGGGTGACCACCGGGGTGCTCGCGGTGACCGGGAGCCAGCTGCGGTACTCCTCGATGAGTCCGCGCCACTGGTGCGCACCCGCGGTCACGGTCCTGCCTCACCCTCGACGCGCATGACACCGACGACCCGCTTGACCGCATCGAGATGGCGCAGTGCGTCGACCGTGCGACTGAGCGCCCCATCCGTGGCCAGGTGCGTGCGCACGATGAGCCCGGCATCGTCCCCGTGGCCGTCCTGACGGACCACCTGGATGCTCACGCCGTTCTCGGCGAAGCACTGCGCGATCGCGGCGAGCACACCGGGGCGGTCAGCGACATCGAGGTTGACGTAGTAGCGCGTGAGCGCATCGTTGACCGGACGGATCTGAAGATTGGCGTACGTCGATGACTGCGGGCCCCGGCCACCGGTGACGCGATTGCGCGCGACGGTGACGATGTCGCCGAGCACCGCACTGGCGGTCGGCGCTCCCCCGGCCCCGCGGCCGTAGAACATGAGCTGGCCCGCGGACTCGG
>CAZLHZ010000030.1:4034-12003 GCA_964559285.1 uncultured Actinomycetes bacterium
TGCGCGCGCGGATCCACTGCCGAATGGTCGCCGGGTGCACCGCGACCATCGCCGGGTGCACCCGCACGATGACCCCGGTGCCGTCGGCACTGGATTCGGCGACCGCGAGCAGCTTGACGACGAACCCCATGGCGCGAGCCGCCTCGATGTCATCCTTCGTCACCCCGCTCATGCCCTCGCGGTAGACGGCATCAAGGGTGACGTGCGTGTGGAAGGCGAGCTCGGCAAGGATCGCGGCCTTGGCTGCCGCGTCGAAGGCCTCGACATCGGCGGTCGGATCGGCCTCGGCGTAGCCGAGTGCCTGGGCCTCCGCGAGCACCGTCGCGTAGTCAGCGCCCTGCTCATCCATCTTGGTGAGGATGAAGTTCGTCGTGCCGTTGACGATGCCGAGGACCTTGCGCACCCGATCACCGACGAGACTCTCGCGCAGCGGGCGCAGCAGCGGGATCGCCCCCGCAACGGAGGCCTCGATGTAGAGGTCGACACCGTGGCGCGCCGCGGCCTCGTAGAGCGTCGCGCCATCGGCGGCGAGCAGCGCCTTGTTGGCCGTCACCACACTCGACCCCGCGGCCATGGCCGACAGGATGAGGCTGCGCGCTGGCTCGATGCCCCCCATGACCTCGACGACGATGTCGGCACCGCTGGCCGCGAGGGCCGCCGCATCCGTCGTCACCAGGGCCGGGTCGATGCCATCGCGCGGTCGCGCGGCATCACGCACGGCGACTCCGGTGAGGACCAGCGGCGCGCCGATGCGCGCCTGAAGATCAGCTGCGTTCTCAACCAGGAGCCGGGCCACATGGGATCCGACGGTGCCACCGCCGAGCAGGGCGATGCGAAGGGGGGAGGTCACGCCGGTCAGTGTCCCAGACGATGCGGGCAGATGCCTCAGGCACCCGGATCGAGGGCGAGCAGGTCGTCCTCCGTCTCCCGGCGCAGGATGACGCGGTCCACCCCGTCGCGCACGGCGACCACCGCGGGCCGCGGGACGTAGTTGTACTGCGAGGCCATCGCCCGGCAGTAGGCACCGGTTGCCGCCACCGCGAGCAGGTCACCGGGCGCGGTGTCCTCGGGCAGCCACGCATCGCGCACGACGACGTCACCGCTTTCGCAGTGCTTGCCCACGACCCGGGTGAGCATCGGCCCGGCCGTGGACTCGCGACCGGCGATGACGACGGTGTAGCTCGCGTCGTACAGCGCGGTCCTGATGTTGTCGCTCATCCCACCGTCGACGGAGACATAGGTCCGGCCGTGCCCCTGGCCGAGGTCCACTGGCTTGACCGTTCCGACGGTGTACGCCGTGATGCCGCACGGTCCGACGACGGAACGTCCCGGTTCCACGGCCAGGCGCGGCATCGGCAGGCCGGCTTCGGCGCAGGTGCGCTCCACGATCCCGCGCAGCTGACGTGCCATGTCCGCGACATCGAGCGGGTCGTCATCCGGGAGATAGGCGATGCCCATGCCGCCGCCGAGGTTGAGCTCAGGGATGGTGATGCCGTGCTCATCGCGGATGCGCACGGCCAGTCCGACGACGCGCGCGGCCGCGATCTCGAATCCGGCGGCGTCGAAGATCTGCGAGCCGATGTGGGAGTGCAGGCCGACCAGCATCAGGCTCGGCTCGGCGAGGATGCGGCGAACGGCCTCGAGTGCCGCGCCGCCGGAGAGGGACAGGCCGAACTTCTGGTCCTCGTGCGAGGTGGCGATGAACTCGTGCGTGTGGGCCTCGACTCCCACGGTCACCCGCACGAGGACGCGCGCGATGACGCCGCGCTGTGCCGCGAGGGCGGCGAGCCGGTCGATCTCGATGGTGGAGTCGATGACGAAGCGTCCGACACCGGCATCGAGCGCACGCGCGATCTCGAGGTCTGACTTGTTGTTGCCATGGAAGAGGATCCGCTCCCCCGGGACCCCGGCGCGCAGTGCGACCGCGAGCTCACCGCCAGTGGCGACATCAATGCCGAGTCCCTCGTCGACGGCCCACTGGGCGATGGTCGTCGCAAGAAAGGCCTTCGCGGCGTAGAACACATCACCCTCGGGATAGGCCTGGCGGTAGGCACGGGCCCGGGCACGGAAATCAGCCTCATCGAGGATGAACAGCGGCGAGCCGTGCCGGGCGACGAGGTCGGTGACACGAATGCCCCCGATGCTCAGCGCGCCGGAGTCGCGCACCGCCGTCGCTGGCCACACCCCGTCGGCGAGGACGTTGAGGTCGTCCGGTGGGGTGGGAGTGCCGGCCGGGGCGAGGACATCACCGTGACGTGGCCCGGCGGGGTGCGCGCGCATGGCGGACACCCTAGGCGAGCAGTCGGAGTCGGTCGGGGGCTGGTCGTCGCGGCTCGCGCAGGGTTCGATGGGGACATGGCTGACAGACTTGATGAGGTCCTGACCGCGATGACGCGGGAGGGGCAGATCACAACCGAACAGGCAGCTGAGGTGCGCAGCCGAATGAGCGTGGGTGCTCCGGCGAGCGGGCCACAAGGGCCACGGCGCAGTCCGGTGCCGGAGATCCTCGGCTATGTCGGTGGCGCCCTCCTGCTGTCGGCGGTGCTGAGCCTGGTGGCGCAGGAGTGGGAGGGCTGGGGTGACGGGCTGCGGATCACCGTGGCGGGGGGCGCCGCGGCTGCGGTCTACATCGCCTCGACCGTCGTGTCCGGTATCGCCGGCTGGCGTGCGGGACTGCGGGGGCACGAGGCCTCGCGGCGGCTGGTGGCGGTGCTCGTGGCGATCGGCGTACCCCTCGTGGCACTGACGGTGATGAGCGTCATCCATGCGGTGACGGGTGACAAGGGCAGTGACCTCGACTCCATCATCGTCGGATCAGCGGCATTCACGGCTGCCTGCATCGGCGCATGGTGGGTGCGCGGGGTGATGACGACCCTCGCGGTCGCTGCGGGCACCTTCTGGCTCGCGGTCGCGGTCGCGACCTCGGTCACGCGCCCGGATGACCATCTCGCATGGCTCTTCCCCGCGATGGTGGTGATCGTGGGTCTCGCGTGGCTGCTCATCGCGCCGCGGCTGCTGGAGGTGCCGATCCTCGCGCAGGCCATCGGCATGGCCGGTCTCATCGTCATGCTCTTCCCGCAGGCGATGGAGGGAACACCGGACTGGGTGGCGCCGCCGATGGATCTGGTCATCGCGGTGTGGCTGTCACGCGGGCTGCTCATCGCGATCGCCGTCGTCGCGCTCACCGGGTTCGCACTCGGCTGGCCCTGGCCGTTCGCTGCCGGTGGTGTGGCCGCAGGAGTCTTCGCCGCACTGTCGATCAGCCAGGGGGCACTGGGCTGGATCACCGGTCTCTTCGTCGCCGGACTGGTGCTCCTTGCGCTCAGCGGCATCCTGCTCGCACTGCGGCGCCGTCACATGCGCTCGGGAGACTCCACACCGAGCAGTCCCAGTCCATTGGACAGCACCTGACGGGTGGCCCCGCAGAGCCAGAGCCGCGCGATATGGATCGGCTCCAGCGACTCATCACCTCGTGGCAGGACCCGGCACACGTCATAGAAGCGGTGGTAGGACGTCGCGAGGTCCTCAAGGTAGCGCGGAATGCGATGCGGCTCGCGCAGTTCTGCTGCCGTCGCGACGATGCGGGGATACTCCGCGAGCATGCCGAGCAGGTCGTTCTCACGCTCGTGATCAAGCAGTGCCAGATCGAAGTCGGCTGACCGCCAGTCGATGCCCACCTGCTCGGCATTGCGCAGCACACCGCTGATGCGCGCGTGGGCGTACTGCACGTAGAACACCGGGTTGTCACTGCTCGCTTGGGAGATGAGGTCCAGGTCGAGCGTCATCGGTGAGTCGACCGGGTGCCGGATCAGCGTGTAGCGCGCGGCATCAACACCGACCTCCTCGATGAGCTCCTCGAGCGTGACGATGGTGCCGGCCCGCTTGGAGAGCTTGACCTCCTCTCCGTCCTTGAGCATCTTCACCATCTGGCCGATGAGGATCTCCAGAGTCTGATCCGGATCATCGCCCGCGCACGCCGCGAGAGCGCGCAGGCGACCGATGTATCCGTGGTGGTCAGCTCCGAGCAGATAGATGGCGGTATCGAACCCGCGATTGCGCTTGTCGATGTAGTACGCCGTATCCGAGGCGAAGTAGGTGTGCTCGCCATCGGCCTTGATCAGCACCCGATCCTTGTCGTCGCCGTGCGCGGAAGTGCGCAACCAGAGCGCCATGTCGAGTGTGTAGACAGTGCCCTGCTGACTGAGCATGTCACGTGCGCGATCGACTGCTCCGGACTCATGGAGCGCGACCTCCGAGCTCCACACGTCGAAGTGAGTCCGGAAGAGGTCGAGCACCCGCTGCTGCTCGCCGAGCTGCAGGCGGTACGCCGCCTCCCGGAATGCCCTGAGCTGCTCTTCGTCCGACAGCTGGAGGATGCCGGGCTGCTCCGCGATGACCTGTGCGGCGAGGTCGGCGATATAGCCACCGTGATAGCCATCCTCGGGAACCTTGTGTCCGTGGGCGACAGCCATGACGGAGGCGGCGAACTTGTCCATCTGCACACCGCGGTCATTGATGTAGAACTCGCGGGTGACATCGGCTCCCGCAGCCTCGAGCACCCGGGCGATGGCATCCCCCACAGCAGCCCAGCGGGTGTGCCCGAGGTGCAGCGGACCGGTCGGGTTGGCGGAGATGAACTCGACGTTGATCCGTTGGCCGGTCAGTGAGGTGCCGCAGCCATAGGTCTGCCCTGACGTGACGATGCTGCGTGCCACCTCACCCTGGGCGCTGGCTTCCAGTCGGATGTTGACGAAGCCGGGACCGGCGACCTCGACAGCAGCGATACCCGGAGACAGTACGAGTTCGGTCGCGAGAAGGTCAGCGAGATCTCGCGGCTTCATGCCAGAGGCCTTCGCGGATGCCAGCGCAATATTGGACGCGTAGTCGCCATGCTCACGCGACTTCGGACGCTCCACGACGATGACTTCGGGGATGGGGCCGACGGAATGCCCGGCCTCACTCAGTCGCGCAAGGGCGGCACGGATCGCGTTGCTCACCTCATCGGGGGTCACGGGTTGACCCTACCGACGTCGCGGATCAGCTGGAGAACCAGCGGGGCGGTCCTGCAATGAGGGTGGCAACGAAGGCGGCACCGGCCGCGCCGACCCCGCAGGAGAAGGGTTCGACGAAGGGAAGGAACACTCCCCCGAGCCAGCCGAGGAAGCCGAAGCCGACACCGCTGATCACGGCGAAGGCGATGCGGCCACCTGGACTGCGCGTCGACACCTCAGATGCGGCCTGAGTCTTGGCCACCGACTTGGACGGCGAGGTCGTGGCATTGACCTCCGCGAGGAGGCGCTCGATGTCATCGGAAGCCATGGGGACATCGTGCGCGACGTCGACGTGCCTGTCCATTCTGACTCCGTACCGGTGCCTGATAGCGTGACCCCGCATTGCCTCCGTAGCTCAGGGGATAGAGCGCCGGTTTCCGGTACCGTAGGTCGCAGGTTCGAATCCTGCCGGGGGCGCGTGAGCGGGCTCTCGCGTCGGGAGTCAACGACGGACAAGGCGTTGTCCTATGTCGTGATCCTCGTCATCGCCGGAATCCAGATGACGCTACCAGCATCCGTGACGGTCGGTCCGATCTGGCTGCTCCCTCTGCTGGAGGTGCTGGTCATCCCGAGCAGCTTCATCCTGGATCGGCGTACCCGCATGTCACCTGAGACCGTGCGGCTCAATACATCCGTGCTCTTCGTGATCCTCGTGTCATCAAGTGTCACCAACGCGACATTGCAGTTCATCACGATGTTCTCTCCCGTGAATGAGACCGGCCAGAACCTGCTGCTCGCCGGGTTGAAGGTGCTCGCCGCGTGCATCCTCAGTTTCGGGATTCTCTATTGGCGGCTTGACGGAGGCGGTTCCGCCGCAGTCGAGACGCCCAGTGGCACGCGGATGCACTTCCTGTTCCCGCAGCAGTCAATGTCCGGATCAACATGGCGGCCACGCATCTGGGACTACCTCTACATCGCGTTCACGAACACGATCGCCTTCAGCCCGACCGACACCATGCCGCTCACCGGAGCCGCGAAGTCGCTCTTCACCGTGCAATCGGCCGTAGCCCTGATGACGATCCTCGTCACACTCAGCAGGGCCATCAACATCCTGCCGGGCTAGGACTGAGGGAAGACGACCGTCCGGGCTCCGTCAAGGAAGATTCGACCTTCGGCGTGGGCCCGCACTGCGCTGGAAAGCACGCGGCTCTCGACATCGCGACCGATCGCAGCCAGGTGCTCCGGAGTGTGTCCATGGCCGACGCGCACGACATCCTGCTCGATGATCGGTCCCTCATCCAGATCGGTGGTCACATAGTGCGCGGTGGCACCGATGAGCTTGACCCCGCGGGCATGGGCCTGGTGATAGGGACGGGCACCCTTGAAACCAGGCAGGAACGAGTGGTGGATGTTGATCGCGTGACCCTGCAGGGCTTGGCAGAGGTCGGCGCTGAGGATCTGCATGTAGCGGGCGAGCACCACCAGATCCGAATCAGTCTCAGCGACGAGATCGAGTAGGGCCGCTTCCGCTGCCGGCTTGGTATCAGCGCTCACCGGGATGTGCACGAAGCGGATCCCCTGCTGCTCGGCGATCTCGCGGCACACGTCGTGATTGCTCACGATGGCCGTGATGTCGACCGGAAGCTCACCGATGCGCCAGCGGTAGAGCAGGTCGACCAGGCAGTGGTCATACTGCGACACCATGACGATCGTGCGGCACCGGTCGCTGGACGGTCGCACGGTGATATGAGCAGCAAGATGTGCGGTGCCCTCGGCCACCTTCGTGCGGACATGGTCGACATCGGCGAGCGGACTTGTGAAGGCCGTGCGGATGAAGAAGCGACCCGTATCCGCGTCGCCATACTGCGAACTGCTCGTGATGTTGGCGTCAACCTGCAGCAGAGCCGAGGTCAGGGCATGGACGATGCCCGGCCGATCAGGGCACGACAGGGTCAGGACGTAGTCGGTCGTGGGCGCGGTCATGAAGGCAAGCCTTCCATGGGCCGTGATGCTGGTGGTCAGTGACCATCCTCGGTGACAAAGTCGATCAGTTGCTCCACCCTTCCGAGCAGGCGCGCATCGAGGTCAGCCCACGACGACACTCGCGACAGGATCTGGCGCCAGACCGCGGCCGTGTCCCCTCCCCAGCCGAGAGATGCACAGACGCCGAGCTTCCAGTCCTGACCGCGCGGGATCTCCGGCCATGCACTGATGCCAGCGGCACGTGGGGTCACCGCCGCCCAGATGTCGACGAAGGGATGGCCGACCACGAGGACGGATCCGGGATGGTGAGCCATCGCCTCCTGGGCGATGCGGTGCTCCTTCGTGCCCGCGGTCATGTGATCGAGCAGCACTCCGATGCGCTGACCCGGTCGTGGTTCAACCTCGGCACATCGAGCCACGAGATGGTCCGCGCCATCGAGCATCTCCACGACAACACCTTCGATGCGCAGATCGTCTCCCCAGACCTTCTCGACAAGTTCGGCATCGTGTCGCCCTTCAACCCAGATGCGCGACGCCCGGGCAACCCGCGCCTTGGCTCCCGGCACAGCAATGGACCCCGATGCCGTACGCCGTGCCTGCGGGGCTGTCGGGGCTGGTGAGGCTGGTCGCACAAGAGTCACCGGGGTGCCGTCGAGGAGGAATGCAGCCGGGGATGCAGGAAAGAGACGCCGCCGCCCGTGGCGGTCCTCAAGCTCGACGCACCAGCCCTCGGGGGTACGGGACCACCCGGTGACCGCGCCGCACCAGCCGGAGTCGGCGCACTCGACGACGAGGTCCCGCTCACCCGGAATCGTCGGAACCTCACGGCGCCGGTGCGGTGGGAGGTTCATGGGCACAGCCTTGCGCATCGGCGGATCACACCGCCCGAGCGGCCTCGAGGTCAACGACGCGTTGCCACTGGATCCGGTTGGTCCGGGCTTGGAAGATGCCGACCTTGCCGACCTCCTCGATGACTCGAGCGAGGAACACGCCGA
>CAZLHZ010000031.1:0-1555 GCA_964559285.1 uncultured Actinomycetes bacterium
CGACGCCGATTCCCGCATCGAGGGCGTCCCGGGGACCTCGGAAGTTCCTCACCCGACCCGAGACCTCGATGACTCCAGCATCGGGGCGGTACTGCCCGCAGATCATCGAGATGAGAGTTGACTTGCCCGCACCATTCTCCCCGAGCAGGGCATGGATGCGACCCCGGTGGAGTTCGAGATCGACAGAGCTCACCGCATGGTTGGTGCCAAAGGACTTGCTCATGCCGGTAGCCCGGAGGGCAACGCCCTCCGGGCTACCGGTGGTGAGCTCACTCATGCGGTGGTGATCACCGTCAGGAGGGGATGGTTCCGTCGACGCCCTCGACGAGGAACGTCATGTTGTCGAGAACCGCGATGCTGTCGGCCCAGGACTGACCGGCAGGGAGGACCTCCTTGCCGGTGTTGTCCTTGATCGGTCCCGTGAAGGGCACGATCGAGCCGTCAGTCAGGCCGGCGATGGCAGCCTCAGCTGCAGCCTTGGCATCGGCCGAGGCAGCAGCATTGATCGGGGCCATCGAGGTGCCGCCGTTCTGAAGCGTGCCGACCCAGACCTCCGACTTCCAGCTCCCGTCTGACGTGGCCTTCGTTGCGGAGACCGCGAGCTCGTTCCAGTTGTTGATCGAGCCGGACAGGTAGGCCGCCGGTGCGAACTGGCTGGTGTCGGCCTCGGAGCCCAGACCCCAGACACCGGCCTTGTCAGCGCCGAGGAGGGCACCCACGGAGTCTTCATACTGCGCGATCACATCGGCACCTGCAGCGGCCAGGGCCTCAGCAGCCTGGGTCGACTTCGGCGGGTCGTACCACGTGCCCGTGAAGACAGCCTTGACGACAATTGACTTGTCAACCGACTGGGCACCGAGAGCGAAGGCGTTGATACTCGCGACGACCGTGGAGATCGGATTGGCAGCAACGAAGCCCAGGGTCTTCGTCTTTGTGGTCTTGGCAGCGAGCACGCCGAGGGCGTAGCGGACGATCCAGTTGTCGGAGAAGGTCACGGTCACATTCGCCGGAGGCGCCTCCTCCTGGATCCACGGTCCGATGACGACGAAGTTGACGTCGGCGTGGGCCTTGGCGGACTCCAGCACGAATGGCTGGTAGCCGAAGGCCGTGGCGAAGATGAGGGTGTGCCCCTTGCGGATGAGGCACTCCATGACGCCCTTGGCCTCAGCGCTCTCGGGGATCGGCTCGACGATGGAGGTTGCGGAGCCCGTTTCGGCCTCAATCGCGGCCCGAGCGTTGTCCCAGGCCAAAGTCCAGCTTGAGCCCTTGAGAGGCGACACGTAGACGAACCCGACCTTCACCGACCCAGGGGCCGGGGCACTGGACGAGGTGGGGGCGGCGCTGCTCGTCGGGGCGGCACTGCTGCTAGAGCTGCCACCCCCGCCCGAGCCGCACGCGGCAAGCGCCAAGGCGGCGGTTGCCACGAGCAGGCGAGTCGGGGCGCCAGCCGGTTGCGACACGCCGGTGACCGCCAACGCGGGCGACAACGCAAAGCTGGCGGACGCCGCGCCAGCCGGGGGACGGATGGGCTCGCTGAAGACCATCTCGATGGTCT
>CAZLHZ010000031.1:1565-2397 GCA_964559285.1 uncultured Actinomycetes bacterium
TTCATGCATCTCACCTTTCGGGATATGGCCGGGTGGACCGGCGAGGAGACTGTCGTCGAAATTTCAACTGCAGTCAAGGGCTTTCTGTAGTTCTGAAACCATCTCGAGACCCGAGCCTCAGCGCCACGAGTCGCGCGCGAGCGTTGCGTCCACATCCGGCTTGAGGAGGTCACCGTAGATCTCCGGCCTCCGCCAGCTCAGGTGACCGGGGATGGTGCGGTAGGGAGCCGGGACGATGAGCTCCTCCTGGGTCGCCCGCAGCCAGCGCAGTCGGTCCAGATCGAGTTCGGCGGTGAGGATCCCCGGCTCATGGCTCTCCGCGAGGACGCGCTCGGGCGAGGCGATCATGGCGATCCCGGCGGTGAGGCCGGACCCGTGCTCAGGAAGCTGGACCGGGGACGGCGCAAAGTGCATGGCGACATCACGGCTCATGAGGTTCACGGTGGTCGCGGTGTACATGAGGTTCTCGATGGCCCGGGCACGCACGAGAGTGCGCCAGTTGTCGGTGTAGCCAAGCTCGTCGATGAGCAACCCGCTGGGAATGAGGCAGACCTCGGCACCCTTGATCGCATAGATGCGCGCGATCTCCGGCAGGTGGATCTCGCTGCAGATGGAGATGGCAAGCCGACCCCAGCCCATGTCGAAGACCGGGAAGTCCTCAGCCTCGACATAGTCGAAGTTCCACTGCGGGCCGGACCGATAGATGTAGGGGCCGAGCGGATGCGTGCGCAGGTAGCTGCCCTTGGTCTGCCCCTGGGCGTCGACGACGACGGCGGCGATGTTGTACGAGCCGGCTGGCTCAGCGCACTCCACCGAGGTGCCATAGACCACG
>CAZLHZ010000031.1:2407-4573 GCA_964559285.1 uncultured Actinomycetes bacterium
TGCATCGCAGATCGGACCGTGCACGTCGTAGCGGTTGCGCTCCGTGAACGGTCCCGGGAAGTTCTCGGCGAACATGAGCAGGTCGACGTCCAGGGCTCCCGCGCGCCGGATCGCATCCAGCGCCCGTGGCAGATTGCGATGCTCGTCGTCACCGAAGTCGGTCTCGATGGCCGCAACGCCGAGTCTGATGCGAGTCATGGCAACTCCGTGGGTAGCGTGTCCGTCGCACCGGACGCTACTGCGCCGGCTCAGCGGATGTACAGGTTTTTCGCAGGAAGTTCCATGTGCTTGAAAAGATTACGATCGTGCCGTACGTTCAGCCGCAGGTGGAAGACGCAGGAGGTGGCATGAGCAAGGCCCGAGTGGTCCATCCTCACGAGTGGGCGGCGCCGCTGGCGATCACAGTCAACGGGGGAGTCTGCCTGCCGATCATCTGGCCCGGAATGGGTGCGGTGGAGCGGTCGCTGCATCAGTTCCGGCTTCCCCCCGGCTCCGGCACGGTTGACCTCCGCCATGAAACCGAGGCCGTGTACTACGTCGTGTCCGGACAGGTCCTCGTCGTCGACCGGGAGTCGGGCGACTCCCGTCAGATCGGCGAGGGTGCGATGTTCCATGTGGACCCCGGGACGGGCTACGCCTTCAGCTCCGTGGACCGGGAGGCCGTGGTCCTCGGTGGCCCCTGCCCGGCTGATCCATCTCTCTATGCTCAGTCCGTCGGCTAGGTGCAAGGAGTCTGCATGGCCATTCGGTATTTCCATCGGGACGAGCCGGGACTCATGGTCCCGATGATCTCCAGTGACGCCCGACTCGTCGTCTGGCTTGGAGCGGGGGCAAAGACGGCCAACATGAACTTCGTCGTCATGGAGCCGGGGGAGGCCAATCGACCGCATATCCATGCCGAATCCGAGGACACGATCTTCATCCTCGAGGGCCACGGGACGATCAAGGATCACTCCAATGACATCGTCATGGAGTTCTCGGCGGGAGACGTCATCCACATTCCGATTGGCCTTGAGCACGCCGTCCGCGCCGATCGTGGAGAGCGCATCATCAGCGTCGGAGGGCCATGTCCTGCTGACACTGGGATGCTGCGCGCCATCGGAGTCGATGTCGACGCGCTGCTCCAGCAGGTGTGATCCGAAGTGAAGCCGCAGGCCTTCGCCTACCGACGACCGCAGACTCTCGACCAAGCACTGGCCGATCTCGCCGAAGGCGGTGAGGACGCCAAGGTCCTGTCCGGTGGACAGAGCCTCCTGCCGATGATGAACTTCCGGCTTGCCCGGCCGAGCATGCTGGTCGATATTTCGCGCATCGAGGCTCTGTCGGGAATCTCCGTTACACAGGACGAGGTGCGAATCGGCGCGACCACTCGGCACATCAATGTTGAGCACTGCACAGTGCCGGGCCCAACGGGAAACCTGCTCAGGGTCGCAGCACGCAATGTCGGCCACCTGCCGATCCGAACCCGCGGAACCTTCGGCGGCAGCATCGCGCACAGCGACCCGTCATCCGAGTGGTGCATGCTCGCGACGCTCCTCGACGCGCGGATGACGATTGCCGGACCCTCTGGGATCCGAGAGGTGCCGTCCGATGACTTCTTCGTCACGGTGTTCACCACCGCCGTGGAGTACGACGAGATCCTCGTTGCTGTCACGCTCCCACTCCTTGCCGGCTCCTACCGGGTCCGGGTGGAGGAGTTTGCGCGACGAGCCGGTGACTTCGCGATCGTCGGGATCATGACGGCGTATGAGGTCGTCGATGGGGTGATCGGTCAGGCCCGGCTGGTGGCCGGGGGCGTGGCTGATCGCGCGATTCGCCTGAGGGGGGCAGAGCGAGCCCTCGTGGGCCAGTCGTGCTCACCTGAGACCTTCGCCCTCGCGGCCGAGGCGGCCCGTGATGAGGTCGACCCTGCGGCTGACCTCCATGGATCGAGTGGGTATCGCAAGGATCTTGTCCGCACCCTGACCCGTCGAGCCCTGGAGAGGGCTGAACCATGACCGGCTGGGTCGGCCGACGGCTGCCACGTCTCGACGACCCCGCCATCGTGCGAGGAGCGGGTCGGTATGTTGCCGATGCCGCCACCGGGGCCCGGTGGCATGCGGTGTTCATCAGGAGTACCTGTGCGGCAGGATCCATCCGCTCGATCACGGCTCCGGATGGCATCCG
>CAZLHZ010000031.1:4583-10243 GCA_964559285.1 uncultured Actinomycetes bacterium
CATCCGACTCTTCACAGCGCAGGACCTTGACGCCCTGCCGATCACCCCGATTCTTGAGCGCCCGGACTACGTCGCAGTGCAGACCCCGGTCCTCGCGGTCGATCAGGTGCGGTTCGCGGGAGAGCCCATCGCCGTGGTGCTCGGTCGCACTGCAGCTGAGGCCGAGGATGCTGCCGAACAGGTTGAGGTCGACATTGAGCCGATCGTTCCCGTTCTGGATATGACGTCTGCTGTTCAACCGGGTGCTCGAGCCGTTCATGACGTGCCCTTCCCGGGAGATGTCAACACGGTGGTTGACTCCCGGATCATCACGTCAGGATTCGATGAGCTGCTGGAGCAGTGTGATCACATCACCCGGATCTCAATCGTGTCTCACCGCCAGAGTGCTGTTCCCATGGAAACTCGCGGGTCACTGGCCGAGCATGAACCGCGCACTGGGCGCACCACCCTCACGACATCGACCCAGATGCCTCATGTCGTGCGGACCGGGATCTGCGACTCGCTGCGCATCCCGGCGGCCTCCCTTCGTGTCATCGCCCCAGACGTGGGCGGTGCCTTCGGAGGCAAGCTGGCGCTGGCCAGAGAGGATGTCGTGCTGGTCGCTCTCTCGCGTTCTCTGCGCACGAGCATCTGCTGGCTGGAGACGCGGGCCGAGAACTTCCTCTCGTCGTGGCACAGCAGGGAGCAGATCTACGAGATTGAAGGAGGGTTTCGCGACGGCCGTCTCGTCGCCGTGCGTGCGGATATTCGTGCCGACGTCGGCGCCTACTCCTGCTACCCGGTGACCTACGGGGTCGAGCCGCTCATGGCCATGGCTGAACTCCCCGGGCCCTACGCCATCGAGGGTTACTCCGTGAGAGCCCGCGCCATCCTCAGCAACAAGTGCCCGATCGCTCCCTACCGTGGTGTTTCGCGACCGGTGCAGACCTTGGCCCTGGAACGGCTCATGGACGCCGCTGCTCAGGAGATGGGCGTGGACCCCTGGCAACTCCGCGAGCGGAGCCTGATCGCGGCCTTCCCGCATCGCAGTCCCAGCGGCCTGACCTACGACGAGGGCTCGTACGTCGAATCCCTGCACGAGGCAGGACGGCTCGTGGACCGCGACGCGTTCCGGGCTCGCCAGCAGGAGGCACGGATGGAGGGCCGCCTGCTCGGACTCGGGGTGAGCGTCTTCAGTGAGCGCACGGGCTACGGCACTCCGGCCTTCGCGGCTCGAGGGATGGCCGTCACGCCCGGCTACGAGAACGTTGAGATGACGATGGATCCCAGTGGCAGGGTGGCCGTGCGGATCGGCGCCTCACCCCATGGTCAGGGCCTGCAGACTGCTCTCGCCCAGATCGTGGCGGATCGCCTCGGAATGTGCCCGCAGGATGTCGCCGTGATCCATGGCGACACCGATGTGACGCCGTTCGGCTGGGGAAGCTTCGCCAGCCGATCCCTCGTCATCGCCGGAGGCGCCTCGCGCATTGCGGCAGATCGCCTGGCGGAGAGTATTCGCGATGTGGCCGGTCGGCTGCTGGAGTGTGCCGTGGCGGATGTCGTTCTAGCCGACGGCAGGGCCACCGTTGCCGGCACGGATGTCAGCGTGTCCATAGAGGAGATCGCGCGGACGGCCTACCTGGCAACTCACCGCCTCGGCGGTCGGGAACCGGGACTGAGCGCTCATGGCAGCTACGACCCTGCTGGCACGTTCTCGAATGCCTGTCACGTGGTCGAGGTTGAGGTCGATCCGGGCACTGGAGGAGTGAGGATCCTGCGGTATGTGGTCGTGGAGGACGCCGGCATCCTCATCAACCCGGCGATTGTCGACGGTCAGGTGCACGGCGGGGTAGCCCAGGGAATCGCGAATGCACTGCTCGAGGAGCTGGTCTATGACGACCAGGGCACCCTGCTGACAACGACGTTCATGGACTACCTGCCGCCGACCGCTGCCGAGATCCCCAGGATCGAGGTGCACCATCTGCAAACGGTCACCGACTCCTCGATCACCGGAGCCAAGGGGGTAGGCGAGGGTGGAACGATTGGCGCCCCGGCCGCCATCCTCGGTGCCGTGTCAGATGCTGTGGCCCACCTCGGTGTCGCCTTCTTCGAGATGCCGGTGACGCCGGAGCGCATCCAGCAATCGATTGCACGACTTCAGGAGGCCTCAACATGACCGGTGATCTGACCCCCATCGAGCTGAACATCAACGGTGATGTGCATGCGATCACCGTGGAGACGCGCATGTCGCTTGCCGATGCGCTGCGTGACAAGTGCTCGCTGACCGGGACCCATCTTGGGTGTGAGCATGGCGTGTGCGGTGCCTGCACCATCCTCGTTGATGACCAGCCCGCCCGGTCGTGCCTGATGCTGGCGGTGCAGGCGGAGGGGCATCGGATCCGTACGGTTGAGGGACTGTCGGAGGACGGCGAGACCCTGCATCCGGTGCAGGAGGCCTTTTGGAAGCACCACGGGCTTCAGTGCGGGTTCTGCACCCCCGGGTTCCTCATGCTTGCGACATCGGTCGTGGAGAGCGGCAGAGATCCCAGCGATGAGGAGCTGACCGAGATCCTCGCCTCGAACCTGTGCCGATGCACCGGCTATCAGAACATCCTCACCGCGGTTCGTTCGGCCATTGAGGCCACGCGACCGTGATCGGGGCTTCCGTCCGACGAGTCGAGGATCGACCCCTGCTCCTCGGCAAGGCCTCCTTTGCCGGTGATATCCGCCTCCCCGGCCAGCTCTCGATGAGGGTGGTGCGTTCGCCGATCGCCCACGGTCGACTGGTGTCGATCGACACTCGCGAAGCGTGTGCGGTGCCCGGCGTCGTGGGGGTGTTCACCGCCGAGGAGGTGGACCTCCCCTGGATCGAATTCCGACAGGTGGCCTTCGCGGAGATGCTTCCCTACCGCCAACCGGTTCTGGCACGTGACCGAGTGCGCTACGTCGGTGAGCCCGTGGCGATCGTCATCGCGGAGGATGCCTACGCGGCAGAGGACGCCGAAGAACTGGTCTCGGTGACGATCGACGAACTTCCTGCTGTCGTTGATCCCCTGGCTGCACCCAGTGACTTTGATGATGCCAACGACACGGCCGCACTCACCTTTGAGTTTGGATACGGAGAGTCTTCGGATGACCTGCGCGCGGGAGAGCGTGTGGTCGAGATCGACGTGCGTATCGGCCGCCACAGCGGGATCCCCATGGAGTGTCGCGGGGCGGTAGCCGACTACGACCCGGCCACCGGCATCCTTCGGTTCATTGGGGCTGCGAAGGTCCCGCATTACAACCGGGATGCCCTCGCCAGCATGCTCGGCATGGCGCCAAGCCGGGTGATCCTCAGCGAGGTGCACGTCGGCGGGGGATTCGGGATTCGCGGCGAGCTCTATCCCGAGGACTGCCTCGTGGCCTGGGCAAGTCGCCGACTGCAGCGGCCGGTGGGCTGGATTGAGGATCGCCGTGAGCACTTCCTGGCCGCCAATCACTCCCGTGATCAAGTGCACCGGCTGCGGGCGGTGGTGACGGATGATGGCTTCATCCGGGCTCTCGATGACGAGTTCTGGCTTGACCAGGGCGCCTATGTGCGGACTCACGCGGCCACCGTTCCCCAGTTGACGGCAGCCATGCTGCCTGGCCCCTACGTCATCCCGACCTATCGTGTGAAGGGGCATGTTCGCCTCACGAACAAGACTCCGGCCGGGACCTATCGGGCTCCTGGACGTTATGAGGGCACGTTCGCTCGTGAGCGACTCATCGACCGGATCGCGGTTGAGTTGGGTATGTCGGCGATGGATGTCAGGGCTCGGAACTTCATCGGTGTCGACCAGATGCCTTATCACCGACCGTTGTTCGCCCTCGGCACCGCGATTGAGTACGACAGCGGGGACTACGCCCGCCTTGTGAGCAGGGCCGATGACAGTTGGGACCTCGCCACCGTCGAGGCTGAGGTGACTCGACGTCGGGCAGCTGGAGAGCTGGTCGGTCTGGGTCGATCGTTCTTCGTGGAGAAGAGCGGTCTTGGGCCCTACGAGGGCGTGACCGTCGCTGTTGACGAAGCGGGCCTGGTGGAGGTCACGACTGGTGGCGCGTCCGTCGGACAGGGATTCGAGACGATCATCGCGCAGGTGTGCGGGGACGTCCTCGGTGTTGATGTCGAGCGAGTGACGGTGAGGCATGGGCAGACAAACGACTATCCCTACGGAATGGGCGCATTCGCCAGTCGCCTCTCGGTCATGGCGGGCACGGCCGCTCATATGGCAGCGACCGCCGTTCGAGACAAAGCGATTGCCGCCTTTGCTCATCATCGAGAGGTAGCCGAGGGCGATGTTGAGCTCCGACAGGGGAAAGTGCTAGTTGCCGGTTCCCCGGACACCGCGCTCACTATCGGCGAGGTGGCTCGCCTGCTGCGACCGGTGCAGGCACATCAGTGGTCAATGGAGCCGGGACTCTCTGCCGATCGGTGGTTCTATGCCAATCACATGAACTATCCCTACGGCTATCATGTTGCGCTGATCAGTATCGACCCGGAGGTGTTCGACGTGCGTGTGGAGCGCTACTGGGTTGCCTACGATGTCGGACGGGCGATCAACCCCACTTTGGTAGAGGGCCAGATCGTTGGGGGAGCGGCGCAGGGTCTCGGGGGGGCCCTCCTCGAGGAGTTCCGCTACGACGACGGCGGACAGCCGCTGTGCACCTCCTTCTTGGACTACCTCATGCCCACGGCCGCTGAGATGCCGCCTGTCTCCGTTCTCATCACGGAGGATGCCCCGAGTCCGCTCAATCCCCTCGGGTTGAAGGGTGCTGGCGAGGGTGGAACGACCGGTTTCGGAGCCGCGATTGCAAGCGCAGTTGATGCCGCCCTGGGCGGATGGCATGTGACGCACCTGCCGATTGGACCCTCTGCCCTGCGAACGTGGATGGGTGTGGAGGAAACGACATGACTCCGGCGGACCGCGCGATTGACGGCGTTGGGAGCGAAGCTGAGGACACGGTCCGCCAGATCGGGTCTGTCGTGCGCGAGGCGCGCAAGCAGCGCAACCTCACTCTCAACGAGCTTGCCGAGCTGACCGGTGTAAGCGTGTCCATGCTGAGCATGCTGGAGAGGGGAATCGCGAGCCCATCCATTGGCACGCTTGTGTCAGTGACCTCGGCGCTGGGTCTGCATATGTCGGAACTCTTCGAGTCGTCGGCCGCGGCTGAGGCCGATCCGGTGCGGCGCCGTGACGATCAGGTCAGCTTCGAGACCGCCGAGGGGGTGCTGCGGCGCATTGTCCACAGTGACCTCGCCAGCGGCGTCGAGTTCGTCGTGAACGAGTATCAGCCAGGAACCACGAGCTCCTCGCGGCCGGTCCACCACGGAGGCACGGAGTATGGAGTCGTTCTGTCCGGGACGCTCACGGTCACCCTGAATGGCGTGGACTATGTGCTGCGCCAAGGGGACGGCATCACCTACCCGTCGCAGTGGCCGCACCGCATCTCCAATCACGGCAAGACTCAGGCGCGTGCTGTGTGGGTCAACCTCGACGCATAGTTGACCTCAGGACCTCGCGATGACGATGACGTGGTCACCGGGTCCGCACGCCACAGTTCCGTCTTTGGGGGGGTTGAGGGCGATGCTGGGGACGCCCGCGCGGTCATGGCGCAGGCCGATGTGTCCATGGCGATGGGCTCCGGCGCCTGGCTGG
>CAZLHZ010000031.1:10253-11910 GCA_964559285.1 uncultured Actinomycetes bacterium
CAAGGCATGGCCCGATAGTCCTCGGGCACTGGCGGGGCGGTTGCGCCGGGCGGCAGCCACGACCTCCGTGTCGGGGACAGTGGAGCCGATGGCGAGGCGGCTGGCCGGGACGAGTGACAGGGAGGTGCCGTCGGCCTCGACGAGGCGACGGATGACCGGCGCGATGTGCGGGTTCTCGCTCAATTGGGCCAGCGCCAGGCTCACCAGCCGCTCCGACACGATGAAGTCGTCCGGACGGGCCACCTCGCCGATGACGACATCGTTGGGATCAAGGAGCTCGGCCACGACATTGGGGCGAGGCTCACCCGCAGGGAACTCGCTGTCGAGGTGCTGCCGGACGTGGAGCAGGGCCAGGAGCGCTCGAGCGTCGGCATCGGGAATCGGCAGCGCCTCCCGCTCGGCCAGGATGATGATGTGGGAGAAGGGGCCCGCGGCCAGTGCGGTGTTCATGACCCCGCGCTCGACGGGATTGCCGATGTGGATGACGAGCTGTTGATTGCTCAGGTGGAGGCTTGACGCCACGACCTCGGGATCGTGCAGGGCCGGATCGATGATGACGTGCAGCTGGGATCCTGGTGCGACATGCCGCTCATTGTCAGCCGTGATGAAGTGCCCGAGTCGGCTCCAGCCCACGACCAGCATGCGCTCCGGTTCGGGAACGTCCGGATCGGGTTCAGGGCGTGCGTCGGGGGAGGTGGCGGGCTCGCGGTCGAGTGCCAGCGTCGAGTCATCAGCGCTGATGGCGACGACGAGATCGCCCGCCTGGACGGGCATGGTGAGCAACGGTGGCAGCAGGACCTCAGTCCCGCGCATGAGCCCAATGACGCTCGACGCGGTTGAGGCGAGCAGGAGGTCGCCGAACGGTCGCCCAATGAGGCTCGTGGGAATGGAGGTCGTGTAGACCTCGTCGCCGCCGAAGTCCAGGAGGTCCTGGTAGACGTCTCCGAGTCCGGACGTGCGCAGGACGCGGGCAGTGATGCGTGCCACCGTGCCCAGCGGATCCACGGTGAGCAGCGACGGTCCGAGGATGTCGGCGAGGGATCGGGCCACGGATGGGTCGCTGACCTCGGCCACCGTGGGAGTGCGCTCGGGTGAGATGCCAATGCGGGCGAGGGCGAGGACGACCTTGACGACACGCGCGTCACTCTCATCGGCCTCATCGGCGAGCACGATGATCGACCGGGCGAGGGAGGCGTTCATGCGCGCGAGGTCGTCAATGCGCGACGGCTCGCCACGACGCACCACCACGCGAGTGCGGTGGAGGACGCTGATGCTCGATAGTGCCGTGTCGAAGACCGTGCGGGGATC
The DNA here is from genome assembly GCA_964559285.1 of uncultured Actinomycetes bacterium. Taxonomy (GTDB): domain Bacteria; phylum Actinomycetota; class Actinomycetes; order S36-B12; family S36-B12; genus CAZLHZ01. The sequence continues at coordinate 11,562 of CAZLHZ010000031.1, forward strand.
TTCCGAGCTCAGGATGACCACGGCGGCGCTCTTGCGACTGAGGTTGGCCTCCACCAGCTCGCTCACGATCGGGCCGACCTTGTAGCTGTAGCCGAGGATGAGGGTGTGATCGGTCTCGACGACGAGCGAGGTTCCTTCGCGCAGGCTCTCAAGGCGGCGGTCGATCGAGTTGGAGATGAGGCCGATGATGAAGGATACGACGAAGATGCCCGTCATCGTGATGAGCAGCATGAGCATCCGGAACTTCAGACCCTCATCCCCGCTGAACGTGCCCGGATCAAGGGAGCGGGTCATCGCCAGCCACAGGGCCTCGAAGAAGCCCACCTCGGCGTCACCAGGTCCGAGGTTC
>CAZLHZ010000032.1:0-3272 GCA_964559285.1 uncultured Actinomycetes bacterium
CGCCAAAGAGTATGTCGCCTGCCGCAATGACGGCAGCGGGATGCTCGTGCTGAGTGAGTTCGCAGGGGCGGCCAATCAGCTGCGCGATGCCCTGCTGGTCAACCCCTATGACGGCGAGGGAGTGCAGGCGGCGATCAGTGAGGCTCTGCAGGCTCCCGCGTCGGAGCAGCAGCGACGCATGGCTCGACTTCGGCGCAGTGTCTTCGCGGAGGATGTCTCCCACTGGGCTCGGGCCTTTCTCGGAGCGCTTGAGGGCGCCCGAGCTGGCGTCGCCGCATGATCGACATCCACGGCCTCGCGCGCACACCGCATCTGCTTGTGTGCTGCGACTACGACGGGACACTGTCACCCATCACGGACACTCCGCAGCGGGCACAGCCGCTGAGCTCCTCGGTGACCGCACTGCGTGCCCTGTCGCTCCTGCCGGCCACGACAGTGGCGGTGATCTCGGGTCGCTCCCTGCGCGATCTCGCCGCCCTGTCCCGACTGCCTGCAGAGATCCATCTCGTGGGCAGCCACGGGTCGGAGTTTGACCTCGATTTCGTTCACGCACTCGACATGGCGCAGGTGAGCCTGCTGCACGAGCTGGTGCGCGAGTGCTCCGTCCTCGTCGGCGGAGTCGAGGGTGCGCAGATCGAGACGAAGCCGGCAAGTGTCGCGGTGCATGTGCGTCGATGCTCACCCGAGGACGCGGCAGCTCTCCTCGCGGCTGTTGAGTCGGGTCCCGGGGCACGCGCGGGGGTGCACGTGCGTCACGGGAAGGCGGTCATCGAGATCGGGGTCGTGGACTCCAACAAGGCAGAGGCGGTCCATCTGCTGCGCCATCGCACCGGTGCCTCCGCCGTCATCTTCATGGGTGATGACATCACCGATGAGTCAGTGTTCCCCGACCTCACCGGTCCAGACGTGGGCATCAAGGTGGGGCCGGGTCCGACGAGTGCCAGCGATCGGCTCGACGGACCGGAGGCCGTGGCTGCGCTCCTCGCGGATCTCGCTGATGAGCGTCAGCGCTGGCTGCTGGGTGGCCACGCGGCGCCGATCGAGGATCACGTGATGCTCTCTGATGGTCGGGCTGCCGGACTCGTGTCTCCGTCCGGCTCCATCGACTGGTTCTGTGCTCCAGAGCCTGACTCGCCGGCCTTCTTCGCCGCCCTCCTCGGTGATCCTTCATCAGGACACTTCAGTGTGACGCCATGCCACGGTGAGCGGCCACTCGCACAGGCTTACGTATCCGGCACGATGACGGTCCGCACGCGCTGGGCTGGTCTCACGCTGCTCGACTATCTGGATACTCATGTGGCTGGTGAGCACGGTGCCGCTGCCCCGGTGCGGCTCGTCCGCCATCTCACGGGCTCAGAGCGTGCCGTCGTGTCCTTCGCTCCTCGACCGCAGTTCGGGATGGTGCAGGCGAGCATCGAGGTGCACCCCGAGGGGCTTCGGGTGACGGGCGCGGCCGACGCCGCCGTGCTCTACGCGCCAGGCATCGACTGGCATGTGCGGGATGAAGGCGGTCACCAGGTCGCCACCGCGATTGTCGATCCGAGCGCCGGTGACGTCGTTCTCGAGTTGCGCTACGGCACCAACGATCTGGCGGCCGATACCGATTCGGAGCCCATGCGCCGTCATCGCAGTGAGGCGCTGTGGCGCGACTGGCTCGCCAGCATCGTGCTGCCGGGTGCCCGTCCCGATGCCGAAGCACGCTCCGCCCTCACCCTCAAGGCCCTGTGCCATGTGCCGACGGGCGCCATTCTCGCGGCGGTCACCACGAGCCTGCCGGAGGGCATCGGGGGAGTCCGCAACTGGGACTACCGCTACTGCTGGATCCGCGATGCCGCGTTGACCGCACGCACCCTCGTGGATCTTGGGTCGCTGCGCGAGGCCGAGGCCTATCTGTCCTGGCTGCTCGTCGTCGTTGCCACCGCGACCGATCCTGAGCGACTTCATCCGCTCTACACGCTTCGGGGCACGGTCCTGGGCAGCGAGGCGGTCATCGACAGTCTTCCGGGGTACGCCGGCAGCCGGCCCGTCCGCGTCGGGAATGCTGCTCAGGGCCAGGTGCAACTCGATGTCTTCGGGCCCATCGTGGCGCTTGTCGACGATGTCACCTCACGACGTGGGGGAGTGCATGACGAGGAGTGGTGGCTGACGCGTGCCTGCGTTGATGCCGTGGCCGCTCGGTGGCAGGAGCCGGATCACGGCATCTGGGAGGTGCGTGATCGACCGCGCCATCATGTGCATTCGCGCATGATGTGCTGGCTTGCCGTCGATCGTGGTCTGGCCATTGCGGAGCGCCGTGGCGAACTCCCAGCGTCATGGCGTGAGTTGCGCGACCGGATCGTCGCGGACATCGAGGCGCACGGATGGAATGACGAGTTGGGCTGCTACGTCGCCGCCTATGACCGTGCCGAACCGGATGCGGCTGTCCTCCAGGGACTGCTCGAGGGCTACCCGGCACCCACGGAGCGAGTGGCGGGAACGGTGCTCGCGGTCGAGCATCATCTGCGCCGATCCAGCGGTGTCTTCCGCTATCGCTATGACGATGGACTGCCCGGGCCGGAGGGAGCAATGCACATCTGCGCGGCCTGGCTCGCGGTCGCCTATGTGCGTCTCGGCCAGATCGAGGATGCGCTCCAGCTGCTCGACGCCATGCTGGACTCCGCGGGCGATGCCGGACTGCTGCCGGAGCAGGTGGATCCGGCATCACGCCGTGGACTGGGCAATCATCCGCAGGCCTATTCGCACATCGGTGTCCTGGCGGTGACCTCCGAGCTCGTCCGCCGGCGTTCGTGAGCTCAGGTCGCGGTGCGGGCGAGCTGGCGTCGCATGTCGACCGGGCTGTCCAGGCGCGACAGGCAGGCCGTGATGACCTTCGTCAGGTCCAGATGATCGAGGCGCTGTGACCGCAGCACGGTGTGGCCGGGTCCGCGCGGTGTTCGGTCGCTCGGACCGTTGAGCAGGGTGACCGTCGGCACCCCGACCGCATCGACCAGCTGTCCGACGCCGGCACTGCCGGTGAGGACGAGGGAGGCGCCTGCGATGAGCCGGGTCAGGCTGGCGATGCCGGTGCGTCCGGCGAGCCGATCCTCCAGGGGAACCGCACCCCAGGCACCGACGTGATCCACCGACTGCCGCTGTGCCGCGGTGCCGATGAGGAGCACGCGATACCCCCGCTCCGCGAGCCGGCGGCAGGCCCGGGCATAGGAGGTCAGCGGCCACGTCGTCCCCGGACTGTCGCCAACCGCGTGCACAATGACGGCTCCGTGTCGACGGGT
>CAZLHZ010000032.1:3282-11786 GCA_964559285.1 uncultured Actinomycetes bacterium
GGGTTCCTGCCAGCAGCGACTCGGGGAGGAAGCGGTCCGTATCCCGTACCGGGATGTTCAACTCCGACGCGAGGAGTCGTGACCAGCGGTCGCTGTCGTGCTCGCGGTCCTTCCCTGCCGGGCCGCTCACGTGCACCGGAGCGGATCGGAAGGCCGCCAGGGCGCGCGGTCGCAGCATGGCCAGGGCCAGGTGTCCCTGCGGACTGGAGCCGAGCAGGTGGACGGCGAGATCAGGCGATTCCGCGCCCGGGGTGTGCGCGAGGGCCGCGAGTCCCGGCGTGGAGTCGGTGTCCACGAGCAGGACCTCATCCACGCAGTCCGAGACCAGCGGGGCATAGCGGCTGGGACCGGCGACGAGGATCTGCGCGCGGGGATGGGTTCGACGCAGTGCGGACAGCGCCGGTCGGGCCAAGACCGCGTCGCCGAGTCCGGCTCCGGTGAGGACGACGATCCGCCGCAGGTCCTCGGGGGCGGCTGCCAGATGCATCATCGCGACACCGCCAGGCTCAGCATCCGGCGATCGATCGCGCGGTAGACCCGCAGCGTCTCCTGCGCCACCCGGGTCCAGGCGAAGCGATGCTGGGCGCGATCGGATCCCGCGATCCCCATCGACTGGAGGGTGAAGGGATCATCAACGAGCCGCCGGAGGGCGGCCGCCATCGGGTCCACCTGCCGGGGTGGCACGAGGGTGCCGGTGATCCCGTCGACGACGATGTCGATGTGCGCCCCTACCGCACTGGCGAGCACGGGGGTGCCGCAGGCCATGGCCTGCAGCGCCTGCACCCCGGACGGGTCGTACCACGACGGGATGACCGCCAGATCGGCTGAGCGCAGGAAGGCCGGAAGGTCGTCCGGCCACGGCTGCAGGTGGAGCCGATCAGCCACGTGGGCGTCCTGAGCGACCGCGCGCACCCGCTCGGCCTGGCTCCCGGTGTGCTCATGGGCCGCGATCACCAGATGGGAGCCGGGGACTGCTGCGACCGCACGGATCGCGGTCTCATGGCCGCGGTCGAGGGTGAGCGGCCCGAGTGCGACGATCCGCAGGCCGGGACCAATCCGCTCCATCGGCTGGTCGGCGGCACGGTCGCGGCTGAACGCCTCCGGGTCCACGCCGCAGGGGAGGACGATGCTCTGACGGTGGGGCACCCCCATCCGGAAGAGCTCGAACACTTCATCGCTGGATCGCGCCAGCACCCGCGCAGCCGCGATGGCCAGCGAGCGCTCCAGGCGAATGCGCGTCGGGGGGCTGGAGTCGGCCTCCCCGAGGTGGCGGCGGCGCACCAGCCCGAGCTCGGTGAATGACTGGGCGATCGGCAGCCCGAGTGGTCGGGCACCAACCTGAGCCGCGATGCCGGAGGTCCAGCCGTGCGCATGGACGACATTCGGGGTGAGGGCACCCCACTCATCAGCCAGGGCGTGACCGAAGGCCGCCATGTGATCGAGGGACTCCTCCGACGGCACCGGCTGCCGAGGGCCGGCGGGGATGAGGACCTCCACGAGACTGCCCCCGCTGCGATCGGCCGCCGACTCGTGGTCGAGATCCTCGGCGGCGTCGGCGACGGATGCACTCCACTCCTGCGGATCAGCCCCGGGCGCCCCGTCATCGCGTCGATAGAGCGTCACCTGATGGGAGGCCTTCGCCAGATGTCGGGCCAGGTCGTCCGCGCTGCTGTCCCGTTCCGCGCAGACCATCGCGATTCTCATGTCACTCCCGTGCTCGACGAATCCATAGGGGTCACGGATGTCCGGTTTGGGAGTCACCTAAACCACATCCGTCACATGGGTTTCAGGCTCAGGCGTGCGAAGCACCAGCAATCCGTCACCTTTCTCGATCCGGGGCCTCCAGCCAGCCGGGTGTGAACCGTCACCGGTGGGGGTACCCCCTCAACTCACCGGGGTGACCGCCCCGGTGCGAGAGGAGGTCCCGTGGCCCACGCGATCGAGATTGCGGAGTACGCCGACCTGCCGGTGGTCCGTGCCTCCGGCGAGCTGGACATCCTGGCCGCCCCGGATCTGCGGGCGGCACTCACGACCTGCCCACCGGGGGCCGATCCCCACCTCATCGTCGACCTCGCCGACGTGACGTTCTTGGACTCGTCGGTCCTCGGTGTGCTCGTCGGCGCCCTGCGCCGTGCCCGCGACCGGGGTGGCGACCTGTGGCTCATCGCCGGCCAGCCCAGTGTGCTCACCGTCCTGCGCGTGACCAACCTCGACCGGGTCATCCGGGTTCGCCGCTCACTCGCGAGCGTCGTCGAGGAGGTCGCCGGGTCCGACGGCGCGGTGCCCGACCGGGGGCGGTCGCGTGAGTGACCTGCGTGTCCTGCCCGCGCGTCGCCCACACGACCGCGGATTCCGCGGCCCGCTCGGTCTGGATATCGTCGAGCTCGGACGCCCATCGGCCGCGACGGCGCCCACGTCGGCCGAGCCAGCACCGACCGCGTGGGTCGATGTCGTCCATGTGGGCCCGGCTCGGGTCGTCATCGTGCTCGCTGAATGCCCGGATCACCTGGACGCCGGTGCCCTTGTGCGGCTGCGCGCCGGAGCCAACGCGGTCGCGGGTCTGGACCTGCCACCCGACGTCATGCTGCAGCGGATGGATGAGTACGCCGGTGAATGCGGGGTCGGGTTCCCGGTGAGCATGGTCATCGCGGTCGTGGACGCCGTACGCGCGACGATGCGCCTCGTCTGCGCCGGCGCGCCACCGCCGCTCATCCTCAAGGGCGATGAGGTGACCCCGGTGCCGGCAACGGTGGGTCCACCGGTGGGACTGGGGGCGGCGTACCCGCACGCGGATGAGCAGCCGCTCACCGAAGACGTCGTCATCGCCTTCGCAACAACCCTGGGCCTGGCGGCCGGCCGTGACTCCGTGAGTCAGCTGCGCGAGGTGGCGACGGTTCTGGATGGTCACCGGGAGTCGGCACTCGGCGAGCTCGTCGACGACTTGGTGCACGCGAGCCATCGGCATGCCATGCCCGCACCAATCACTCTCGTGCGACTCACCGGTGATCGCACCTTCGCGGCACACTGGCAGCTGCCCGCGACCACGAGTTCGGCGACACGAGGTCGCCACCTCATCGATGGCACCCTCGTCGACTGGCCCGGCAGCACGGTCGCGATGCGCCACGACGTCCGCCTCGTCGCCACCGAGGTGCTCAGTCGTGTGCTCACCACCGCGACCGGGCCGGTCACCCTGCGCCTCGCCCTCACCGGTGACGGCATTCTCATCGAAGCGCATGGCGTCGAGGAGTCACGTGAGCGAGGGCCGCGCCCAACACCGGTGATCGACGGTGATGTCGGGAGGGCGCTCATCTGCGACCTGTCCACGCGGTGCGGTCATCGGTGGGAGTTCGCCACACCTCGGGCGTGGGCGCAGGTTCCCTGGACCGCGTCCTCGACGGTTCGCGAGGCTGCCACGACAACCGGTGCTGTCGGTGCTTGACCTGCTCGTGGGCGAGGCTCGGCTGCTGCGCTGGGTGCTCGGCCTGAGTCTGGCCATCGCGCTCATCCTCACCGGCCTTGCCGGTGAGGTCGGGGGAGTCATCGCGCTGCTGTTCCTCGTCGGTGCTGCGGTGGCCATGGCGGTGGCGTGGGAAGTGGTCGGTCTGGTGCGCGATGGAGGGGCGTACCACATCGAGCGATGTCCGACCTGCCGCTATGCGGTCTACGTGACGATCCGCGGCTGCAGCATCGATCCACTCCGCGTCGCATCCCTGCTCGTGGAGCACTGCACCCGGGAGCACGGCATCCGCCAGCAGATGTGAGGCTGCAGCAGCGCATCTGACAGGGTGGGGCCGTGGCACTCCCTGCATCGATGGTCGGCGTGCCGAATCGGCGCTACGTGCGCACCCCGGCCACAGCACCGGGTCCGAGTGGCCCGCAGATGCTCGGCGCCTTCGGTGCCATCCGGGTGAATCCGCTCGGCTTCCTTGAGACGGCATGGCGCACCTACGGGGACATCGTGCAGTTCCCGATCCCCCAGCCACCGGCGTACCTCATCAATGATCCGGAGGCGGTGCGCTCGGTCCTCGTGACCAATGCGCGTGCCTACGGCAAGCGCACGATCCAGTACTCCGCGCTGTCCCTGGTGACGGGGGAAGGTCTGCTTGTCGCGGACACGCCGCAGTGGCGGCGGCAGCGACCGCTCGTGCAGCCGGCCTTCCACCACGGCACCATCGCCCGCGTTGTCGACGAGGTGGGGATCGCCGTCGGTGGTCTCATCGATCGATGGGAGGCCGCGGTCGCGCGCGATGCTGACGGCAGTCCGGTCATCGATGTCGACGAGGCGATGATGCACACCGCACTCGAGGTCGTCGGCCGCGCGCTGTTCGGTGCTGATCTGTCAGCGGATGCCGATCGACTTGTCGAGGCCACGCTGGAGGGACTTGATGTCGTCATCGCGCGAGCACGTGTGCCGGTGAGTCCACCGAGTTGGGTGCCGACACCGGCGAATCGTCGGCTGCGTCGCTCGGTGCGCGAGCTGGATGACGCGGTGCAGCGGATGATCGCCCAGCGTCACACGCGCACCCGCGCGGATGAGCAGCCCGCGGACATGCTCGACCTGCTGCTGAGTTCGGTGGATGATGCCGGTGAGCATCTCGATCCCACCGAGGTTCGCGATCAGGTGGTCACCTTCATCGTCGCGGGGCACGAGACCGTGGCCAGCGCCCTCACCTGGGCCTGGTCGCTCCTCGCCGATCATCCGCAGGCCTTGCATCGACTGCAGGCCGAGTCCGATGTGGTGCTCGGTGGACGACTGCCGACCTGGGAGGACATCCCGCACCTGCCCTGGGCGCGCGCCGTGCTCGACGAGGCGCTGCGGCTCTATCCGCCCGCGTGGCTCATCACGCGACGTGCCCTGCAGGACGTCACGCTCGGTGGGCGTGCGGTCCCCGCGGGCGCAATCCTCATCCTCAGCCCCTACCTCGTGCACCGGCATCCGGAGCTGTGGCCGGCACCGGAGTCGTTCGACCCGGAGCGCTTCCTCACCCGCATCGACCCGGGGCGCGCATCCTTCATCCCCTACGGTGCCGGTCCGCGGCTGTGCATCGGCCGCGACTTCGCCACGGTGGAGGGGACGATGATCCTCGCGGCCCTCGCCGGGAGATTCGACCTCCATCGCCCGGGGGCAGCGGCACCCGCCGCCCTGCCGCTGGTGACGATCCGGCCTCTCGGGGGCATGCCGCTGCGGGTGACCCGTCGCGGGTGACCGATCCGCGCGCGACCTATCCGCCCTGACTTATCCGCCGGCGGTGATGATGCTGACCGCCTGATCGTGCAGCAGCCCATTGGTGGTGAGCAGCGGGACGAGCGATTCTGCCGAGAGGTCGACGGGACCGCCGTCCATCCGCGTGGTGCGCCCCCCAGCCTCGCTCACGATCGGCAGCAGGGCCGCGACGTCCCAGGCGTTGAGCTCCGGCTCAGCGGCGATGTCGACGGCCCCTTCGGCGACGAGCATGTGCGACCAGAAGTCGCCGTACCCGCGACTGCGCCACACCGACCGCTGCAGCCGGGCGAAGGAATCCCCGGACCAGCCGACATGGTCGGAGACCGACAGGGACGCGTCCGCGAGATCGGCCACGCGACTGCAGGTGAGGGCCCGCGGCTCGGCTGACTCCGGCCCGGTCGACCAGGCTCCCTCGCTCACCGCGGCCCACCACCGGCGCCCCAGCGCGGGGGCCGACACGACCCCGACCAGCGGATGCCCATCCTCGATGAGCGCGATGAGGGTCGCCCACACCGGAACCCCGCGGACGTAGTTCTTGGTGCCGTCAATCGGGTCGATGATCCAGGTGCGGCCGCCCTCGACGACGCCGCCGAACTCCTCGCCGAGAATCGCATCCCCGGGCCGCGCCGTGCGCAGCATGGCGCGCGCCAGTCGCTCCACCCCGCGATCGGACTCGGTGACCGGGGTGAGATCCGGCTTGGTCTCAATGGCCAGGTCACCGGCCCGGTAGCGCGCGAGCGTCACGGGGTCGGCGGCATCGGCGAGGGCGAGGGCGATCTCGAGGTCACTCACGGAAGGAGGCTATCCGCCGGGTGCTCACCCCTCACCACTCGTCAGCGAGGGCCCGTGATCGCAGCAGGCGGCGCAGCGACTCCAGCCGGGCGACCGCGTCCGGCCCCTCGGCGGCCGCCCACGCGTCGAGGGCGCACTCCGCCTCGTCATGGCTGCACGCCCGCGGGCACTGACCCGTGCCCGCGGCGAGGTCGGGGAACGCGCCGATGATCCGGCCGATGTCGACGTGGGCCAGGCCGAGGGAGCGAATCCCGGGAGTGTCGATGATCCAGCCGCCCTGCGGCAGCCGGATCGCGATGGCGGACGACGACGTGTGCCGACCACGACCGGTGACCGCATTGACCCCGCCGGTGGATCGGTCGGTCCCGGGGGCGAGCGCGTTGACGAGCGTCGACTTGCCGACACCGGAGTGGCCGAAGAACGCGGTCACCTGGTCGGTGAGCCGATCCCGCAGGTCGCTGAGGTCACCCCCGCGGTGCACGGCCACCACCGGGACATCCAGTGCCCCGTAGAGCGCGAGCAGGGCCGCGCGACCCTGCGGGTCGGTCTTCGTGAGCACGCGCAGGGGACTCAGGCCTCCGTCGTACGCCGCCACCAGCGCCCGATCGATCAGCCCGGGTCGAGGTTCCGGGTTGGTCACCGCCGAGACGATGGCGAGCTGGTCGGCGTTCGCGACGACGACACGCTCCACCGGGTCGGTGTCGTCAGCGGTGCGCAGCAGGACGGTGTCGCGGTCATCGACGCTCACGATGCGGGCGAGGTCGCCGCGCTCAGCGGAGGCGGCAGAGCCCAGCACCCGCACTCGATCACCGACGACGACACCCTTGCGGCCGAGGTCGCGCGCCTTGATCGCGGACACAGTGCTGCCGGAGTCCTCGAGCACGACACTGAAGCGACCGCGGTCGACGCTCACGACGAGGCCGGGCTCTGCGGATTCGTGCCGTGGTCGCTCCTTGGTGCGCGGACGGGACTTGCCGCGCCCGGGCCGGGAGCGGACGTCGTCCTCGTCGAGGTCGCGTGGACTCACGCGGTGGACTCGCCGCCCAGCATCGTGTGCCAGCGCCGGGTGAAGTCCGGCAGGGTCTTGCCGGTCGTGGCGATGTCCTCGACTGCGATATCGGGGATGCGCAGGCCGAGGACGGCGCCGGCCGTCGCCATCCGATGGTCCTCGTAGGTGGCGACGACACCGCCGCGCAGGGGGCGCGGTCTGATGACGAGCCCGTCCTCCGTCTCCTCGGCATCACCCCCGAGCCGGGTGATCTCCGTGACGAGGGCGGCCAGTCGGTCCGTCTCGTGCCCGCGCAGATGGGCGATCCCGCGCAGCCTCGAGGGGGTGCTCGCCAGAGCGGCGAGGGCGGCCAGCACCGGGGTGAGCTCGCCGACGTCGTGCAGATCGACGTCGATGCCGATGATCGTGTCCGGTCCGGTGACGGTGAGCCCGCGTGCATCGAGGACGACCGTGGCCCCCATCGCGGCGAGCAGATCACGCAGGGCGTCACCGGCCTGCGTCGTCGCGGTCGGCCAGCCGGGCACGGTGACCCGGCCGCCGGTCACGAGGGCGGCGGCGAGGAACGGCGCCGCATTGGACAGGTCCGGCTCGACCTCGCGGTCGAGGGCGCGGATCGGGCCGGGCGCGACCTGCCAGGTGAGGTCGCTGGCGTCATCAGCTCCCGCGGTGAGGTGCACCGGGACCCCGGACTCGGCGAGCATCGCGATCGTCATGTCGATGTGGGGCAGGGAGGGAACCGGCGACCCGCGATGGCGCACCCGCGCGCCCGACTCGAATCGCGCCGCCGACAGGAGCAGTCCGCTCACGAACTGGCTCGATCCGGAGGCATCGATCTCGACCTCGCCCCCGGGCACCTGCCCGGTGCCGACGACTGTGAAGGGCAGGGTGCCGCGCCCGTCGTCGTCGATGCGCACGCCGAGGGCGCGCAGGGAGGTGATGACGACGTCCATCGGCCGCACCCGCGCCCGTGGGTCGCCATCGAAGCGGCTCTCACCGTGGGCGAGGCCGGCGACCGGGGGCATGAAGCGCATGACGGTCCCGGCAAGTCCCACATCGACATGGCCGGACCCGGTGAGACTCCCGGGGGTCACCCGCAGGTCGACCGTCCCATCACCCCGGCCGATCTCCTCGATCCCCACCCCCAGACCGCGCAGCGCCCCCGCCATGAGGGTCGTGTCGCGGGCGTCGAGGGCGCCGCGGACCCGGCTCGGTCCCTCGGCGAGTGCGGCGAGGATGAGGGCGCGGTTGGTCGCCGACTTCGAGCCGGGGATCGGCACGACGGCGTCGACAGGCCCGCAAGCCTCGGGTGCCGACCACGGCGCATCAGGTGCCACGACACGGCAGCGTAACGCCGCGGTGATGGGGCAGGCTGCTGCCATGTGCGGTCGGTACGCCGCGAGCCGGAACCCGGCCGCGCTGGTGGAGGAGTTTGGCGTGGAGCGTGCCGCCGAGGACGTGTTCGCCCCGGACTGGAATGTC
>CAZLHZ010000033.1:0-11670 GCA_964559285.1 uncultured Actinomycetes bacterium
ATCACCGATGGGGTGACGATCTTGCCGCTGCAGCCAGCGCAGGACTTCAAGCGCGTCGGTGACGGGGACACCGGACCCAACACCGGCGGCATGGGCGCCTACTCACCTCTCCCATGGGCGCCGGTGGACCTGGTGGCGCAGGTGGAGGTCACGGTCCTGCGGCCAGTGATTGATGAGATGGCGCGTCGTGGCACGCCCTTCCAGGGCCTGCTCTACGCAGGTCTTGCACTCACCTCGCGCGGAGTGCGAGTGATCGAGTTCAACGCGCGCTTCGGTGATCCGGAGACCGAGGTTGTGCTCGCACTCCTGCGGTCGCCGCTTGGAGCTGTCCTGTGCGCTGCCGCCACTGGCCGATTAGCTGAGGTTGGGCCGCTGCGGTGGAGTCCGGGTGCGGCTGTGACCGTGGTTCTCGCATCCGAGGGCTATCCGCAGAGTCCGCGCACGGGGGACGTGCTGCACGGACTCGATGTCGCCGACGCGCTCGCCGGCGTCGAGGTGCTCCACGCGGGGACGGACGTGAATCCGCAGGGACAGGTCGTCTCATCGGGTGGCCGGGTCCTCGCGGTCACGGGGCAGGGGGACACGCTGGAGGAGGCACGTCTTCGTGCGTACGCCGCAGTCCAGTGCGTCACCCTGACTGGCTCGCACCATCGCACGGATATCGCCGCAGCGGCTGCCGCCGCCCAGTCCGGTGGGACAATGAGCCCGTGACGATCCCCGATGTGCTGGCAGCGCGCTACGCCTCGCCCGCGATGACGGATCTGTGGTCGCCGGCACGCAAGGTTGTGCTCGAGCGTCGCCTGTGGATCGCCGTCATGCGCGCCCAGCGCGAACTCGGCATCGAGATCCCCGAGTCCGTCATCGATGACTACGACCGTGTCGCCGATCACGTCGACCTCGCCTCCATTGCCGCTCGTGAGCGGGTCACCCGCCATGACGTGAAGTCGCGCATCGAGGAGTTCAACGCCCTTGCGGGGCATGAGCACATCCACAAGGGGATGACCTCGCGCGATCTGACGGAGAATGTCGAGCAGGTGCAGGTGCGCGAGTCGCTGCTGCTCGTGCGTGATCGCATGGTCGCCACTCTGGCCAGGCTGGCCTGGCACGCGGCTGAGTATGCGCAGATCCCGATGGCCGGTCGCACCCATAATGTGGCGGCTCAGGCGACGACCCTCGGCAAGAGATTCGCCTCGGCGGCCGATGAACTGCTGGTGGCCTTCGACCGGATCACCGATCTCATCGAGCGCTATCCGCTGCGCGGCATCAAGGGCCCGGTCGGCACCTCGCAGGACATGCTCGACCTCCTTGGGGGTGACGAGGCACTGCTCGGCGAACTGGAGCAGCGGATCGCAGCCCATCTGGGATTCACCCGGGTGCTGTCGAGCGTCGGACAGGTCTACCCACGCTCACTTGATCAGGATGTCGTGTCCTGCCTCGTGCAGGTGGCTTCGGCACCCTCGAGTCTTGCCACCACGATCCGTCTCATGGCGGGTCACGAGCTCGCGACAGAGGGGTTCCAGCCTGGTCAGGTCGGATCCAGTGCGATGCCGCACAAGATGAACACCCGCTCCTGCGAGCGGATCAATGGCTTCGCTGTCATCCTGCGGGGTTACCAGTCCATGGTGTCCGAGCTCGCCGGAGCGCAGTGGAATGAGGGCGATGTCTCCTGCTCGGTGGTGCGCCGTGTCGCTCTGCCCGACTCCTTCTTTGCCATCGACGGACTGTTCGAGACGACGCTCACGGTGCTGGGTGAGTTCGGCCCCTATCCGGCGGTGATCTCTGCCGAGGTCGATCGCTACCTGCCGTTCCTCGCTACGACGAAGGTCCTCATGGCCGCGGTGCGTTCCGGCGTCGGACGCGAGACTGCTCACGAGGCGATCAAGGAGCACGCGGTTGCGGTGGCACTTCGGATGCGCGAGCAGGGTGCGGTCGGCAACGATCTGCTTGACCGGCTGGCTGCTGACAAGCGGCTCGGACTTGATCGGGCCACGCTCGACGCCCTCATCGCCGAGCCGCTGAGCTTCACCGGGGCAGCACACTCCCAGGTGGCTGCGGTCGTGGCGCGCATCGGTGACATCGTGCGTGCCTATCCCGAGGCGGCAACCTACGCTCCCGGCTCCATCCTGTGATGAAGGGTCAATGATGACGGCGTCCGCACCGGACTATGGACTTCCCGAAGGCTATGAGCACGTCTACTCGGGCAAGGTCCGCGACCTCTTCTCGATGCCGGACGGACGGCTGCTCTTCGTTGCCAGCGACCGCATCTCGGCCTTCGACTGGATCCTGCCGACCCCGATCCCCGATAAGGGCCGAATCCTCACCGCGTTGAGCCTGTGGTGGTTCGAGTTGCTCTCCGACATCGTGCCGACGCACTTCGTGTCCCGCCAGGTGCCGGAGTCGGTCCGGGGTCGCGCGATGGTGTGCGAGCAACTCGACATGATCGAGGTTGAGTGCGTCGTCCGCGGCTACCTCGCTGGGTCAGGGCTTGCGGAGTATCGGCGTACCCAGTCGATCTGTGGAGTGGGACTCCCGCCAGGACTCAAGGATGGCTCGCTGCTGCCGAAGCGCATCTTCACTCCAGCAACGAAGGCGCCTATGGGCTCGCACGACATCAACGTCACGTTCGACGAGGTCATCACTATGGTCGGGCAGGAGGAGGCGCAGACCCTGCGACGACTGTCGTTCGAGATCTATGAGCGTGCATCGATGATCGCCGAGGAGCGAGGCCTCATCCTTGCTGACACGAAGTTCGAGTTCGGGTTCTCTGCGGCGCGGGGTGGACGCATCGTGCTAGGGGATGAGGTCCTGACACCCGATTCCTCGCGCTACTGGCCGACCGATGGCTGGTTGCCCGGTGGGCCGCAGCCCTCCTTCGACAAGCAGTTCGTGCGGGACTGGCTGACGTCACCGGCCTCCGGCTGGGATCGGGATTCCGGTGAGCCCCCGCCGCCGCTTCCGGACGAGGTCGTGGACCGCACGCGAGCGAAGTATGTCGAGGCGTACGAACGATTGACCGGCCTGCGCTTCACCTGAGGCGTGTGTGTGACCGAGGGGCCGGCGTTTCGGCTGACGGTCGGTGTTGCCGTCTTGTCGGTCTGAATTCACCGTTCGTTCATCCGGTGCTGTCGTGCAGACACGCACGCTCCGTAGCGTGCCCGTCGTGGCGTTTCGATCCAGGGCACTGACGTGACGACGTTCGTCGTCGACCCGAGCGTCGACCCGGACGATCAGCCCATCGAACGACATGAGGGCCGCGAGACCAGTGACAAGGTGTTCCGCGGCTCCCTTCTGGGCGCTGGCGTGATCGTGCTGGTCATCATGGGCCTGGTCGGAGTGTTCCTTGCCGTGCGCGGAGCACAGGCACTCGGGGTTGCGGGCTGGGGATTCCTCACGACACAGTCGTGGGAGCCGGACGCGGGCAACTTCGGCATCGCCGCCGTGCTCATCGGCACCCTGTTGATCGCGGCCGTTGCCATTTGTGTGGCAGTGCCGCTCGCGCTCGCCATGGCGCTCTATATCTCTGAGTATGCGGCTGGTCGCCTGAAGAGTGCCCTGATCAGCCTCGTCGACCTCATGGCCGCGGTGCCGTCCGTGATCTACGGGCTGTGGGGGTTCTTCTTCCTCCAGGGGCAGGTCGTTCCGCTGGCCCGGTGGATTTCCACCTACTTCGGCTGGATTCCCTTCTTCGCGGTGGACGGAACGGATCCCAGTGACCCGCTGGCCACGGCCACGGTCTACACGTCATCCACCTTCATCGCCGGGATCGTGGTCGGCTTCATGGTCATGCCCATCACCAGCTCGGTGATGCGCGAGGTGTTCAGTCAGGCACCGGTCGGTGAACGTGAAGGTGCCTACGCCTTGGGAGCGACGAAGTGGGCCATGATTCGCCGTGTCGTCCTCCCCTTCGGTCGAGGCGGGATCATCGGCGGCACGATGCTCGGCCTGGGCCGAGCCATGGGCGAGACCATCGCGGTGTTCATGATCATCTCCATCGTCTTCGTCATTCAGCCCCACATCCTGCAGAACGGCGCCTCGTCGGTGTCCTCGCTCATCGCGCTGCGGTATGGCGAGTCGACGGCCATGGGCTTGTCCGCACTCATGGCCGCGGGCTTGGCCCTCTTCCTGCTCACTCTTGTGGTCAACTTCCTCGCCTCGATGATCGTGGCCCGTTCGCGCTCCGGCGCAGCAAGTGACGCGTGATCCGATGAGCCTGACTGAGCAGACCTGGACCGAAGCCATGGGCAGCACCGTGGTCGTTGCACCCGCGGAGGGGGACACGGCCGAGGACAGGGTGACCACCGGTCAGGTTCGGCGCACCGATCTGTTCTCGCTCATTGGGTCTGCAGTTGCGGCCTTTGCCCTGACGGCGATCATCTTCACGACGCTGACCCCCTTCACCGGGTGGATCGGCTTCATCGTGATGTGGTACCTCATTTTCGTCGGCCTCTACGCCATGCTCATCTCGTTTGACGAGTCCCCTCAAGCCGTGACTGATCGGCTCGCCGGGGTGATCATTCGATCGCTCGCCTTCGTCGTCCTCATCACGCTGGCCTTCGTCATCGGCTTCACCCTCCTGCGCGGCTGGACCGCTCTCACGAGTTTCAGCTTCATCTCGCAGGACATGTCGGATGCTGGCCCGCTGGACCCACTGGGCAGAGGCGGCGTCCTCCACGCCATTGTCGGCACCCTGATCGAGATCGCGATCGCATTGGCCATCGTCATTCCGCTGGGTGTCGCCGTCGCCGTCTACCTCAATGAGATGCCGAGTGCGTTCAGCCGAGTCGTGCGCACCATCGTGGAAGCGATGACGGCTCTCCCCTCCATTGTTGCTGGCTTGTTCATCTATGCCACGCTCATCATGATCGTCACGAAGCAGCAGTCCGGTTTCGCTGCGGCTATGGCCATCAGCGTCATGATGCTGCCGATCATCATTCGCTCGGCTGACGTGGCGCTGCGCCTCGTGCCGGGCACGCTCAAGGAAGCGGCATATGCACTCGGTGCCACGCAGTGGAGCACGGTGCGCTACGTGACACTGCCGACGGCTCGCTCGGGGCTCGCCACCGCCATCATCCTGGGGACGGCCCGCGGCATTGGTGAGACCTCGCCGGTCCTCCTGTGCGCAGGCTTCACGGCTGCGCTCAATGTCAACCCCTTCCAGGGGCCAATGATCTCGCTTCCCCTCGCCACCTTCGAGTTCGTCAAGTCGCCCGAGCCCACCATGATCGCCCGTGGATTCGGCACCGCTGTCGTGCTGCTCCTCATCGTCCTAGCGATGTTTGTCGTCGCTCGAGCGATCGGTGGCAAGGGTCCGGGCCGGCTCTCACCACGCCAGATGGCACGTCGCGCCAAGGCCTCAGCCGCTGATGTCGAGCGGATGAGCGAGTTCGCGCAACCAGCCACCCCGAAGTCCACCCGAACAGACGGGACGTCCACTCCATGAATCCAGCCCGGTGGCTCAAGGCCGTCACGGCCGCACTTGTGATCGCCGCTCCCATTGCCACGACTGTTCTCGCCGCACCCGCGCAGGCGGAGATCTTCGTGCCCGTGTCGGGCGCCGGGTCCACGTGGTCCCAGAACGCTGTCGATCAATGGCGTCGCAATGTGAATCAGTACGGCCTCACCATCAACTTCGCTGGCACCGGTTCGTCAGATGGCCGCACCAAGTTCAAAGAGGGCACGGTGGACTTCGCGGTCACTGAGATCCCCTACGGCATCAGTGATCAGGGGACCGGTGTGGCCGATCCGCCGCCGACGCGGGGCTTCGCCTACATGCCCATCGTGGCCGGCGGTACCTCGATCATGTACAACCTCACTATCGGCGGGCAGCGGGTGACCCAGCTGCGCCTCTCCGGGGAAACGCTGACGAAGGTCTTCACGGGTATTGCGACCATGTGGAATGACGATGCCATCAAGGCTGACAATCCAGGGCTGGCGAACTACCTCACTGCGAAGAAGATCGTCCCCGTCGTGCGCTCCGACGGCTCGGGCACGACAGCACAATTCACCACCTGGATGGCCAGCCAGTACCCCAGCCTCTTCAACGACTACTGCGCTCGGGCCGGCCGAAACTCCCCCTGCGGGACGACCTCGTACTACCCGATCGTCAACGGCTCCGGCTTCGTCGGCCAGAACGGATCCCTCGGCGTGTCCGGCTATGTCGCTCAGCCGCAGGCGGATGGCGCCATCACCTATGTCGAGTACTCCTACGCAAAGAGTCAGGGATTCCCGGTTGTTCGGCTCCTCAACAAGGCGGGCTACTACGTGCTGCCAACCGCCCAGAACGTTGCCGTGGGTCTGCTCGGTGCCCGCATCAACACGTCGGACAAGAACAATCCGGCGACCTACCTCACGGCAGATCTCACCGGCGTCTACGCGAACACGGACAAGCGCGCCTATCCGATGTCGTCGTACTCCTACATGGTGATCCCCACGAAGGTGGAGGGAACGTTCAGTTCTGAGAAGGGGAAGTCGCTCAGCACCTTCGCCAACTACTTCCTCTGTGAAGGTCAGCAGCAGGCGGAGGCACTCGGTTACTCGCCGCTGCCAATCAATCTCGTCAAGGCAGGACTTGAGCAGGTGACCCGCATCCCGGGTGTCGTCGCCGACTCGGTGGACATTGCCACGTGCAACAACCCGACGTTCTCAGCTGACGGCACGAACACTCTGGCGAAGAACGCTCCCTATCCGGCCGGCTGCGACCAGCAGGGTCCCGCTCAGTGTGGAACCCCGACCGAGTCACTTGCCGCTGACGGTGGCACCGGCGGCACCGGCACCGGCGGCACCGGCACCGGCGGCACCGACACCGGCACGGGAGGCGGGACCGTCGACCCGGGGACCGGAACCGGCGGAGGAGACCCGGCAACAGGTGGAACCGGCACGGTCGACGGTGTCACGGGCGACCCAGGGACACCCGGCGGCGGCACCGTCGATGGCGCTGGCAGCGTCGATGGCACCGGAGGCACCGGCACGGGTGCGATGGGCACCGGTGACAGCACGGGGGCAGGTTCATCGGGAGGCGACGGCTCCGGTGGGTTCTTCACCGCGGCGGTTCCGACCACGCTTCCGGGCGAGTCCGGGTTCACGACGACAACCGGAGTCATGGTCGGTGCCGTGATCGTCCTGTTGTCGGTCGCGATCGCTCCACCGCTGGTGGCCCGTCGACTTCGGCAGCGCTCAACAGGAGGGATGTCATGACGCCTCTACGAGTGGTGCGCAACGCCCTTGTCATCAGCGGGGTTGCCAGCCTCGCCTCAGCGGGCCTGCTCACCGGGGCGCTCCTGGGTGCTCCTGTGGCCTCAGCAACAGGCGAGGTGTCCCCGACGACTGTCACCGTGGGTACGGGACCCTTTGCCGGCATGAGCGTGAGTGTCTCGCAGACCGAGGCGCTCACGAGCCAGGTCGTGGAGGTGCGCTGGAGTGGTGCGGCTCCAACACAGCCCACCTACGGAATCCTCGCCCACTCGTACGTCGCCATCATGCAGTGCTGGGGCGATGATCCTGAGGGTACGCCGATCTCTGTGACTCCCGGGCTGGAGACTCCATCGGACCCGGCGGCGGCCTACGGTCCAGATCGCACCCAGTGCCAGTACGGCCGGTCGGCGGATGAACGTGGTGGCTACTGGGCCAACACCCGCGAGGTGAACCCCAACACGTTCATTGATCCGCTGGAAACACTGCCGCGGAATGTGGGGACTCAGACGTTCGTGCCGTTCGAGTCGGCAACCGGAGTGACGATTACCAACCCGCTGGAGAACGTCTACTTCGATGCGAACACCACGAACGAGGTCGACTACGGACGCACGCGTCCCGATGGGCAGGGGCTTGAGTACGTCGAGATCCAGACCCTGCGGCAGGCACCCGGTCTCGGCTGTGGTGAGGCTCTGACGCCGGTCGATGGCAGCGTGAAGGGTCGAAGCTGCTGGCTGGTACTCGTCCCCCGCAGCGACCTCGAGGTTGATGGGCGGACGGTCGGAACCAGTAGTTCCAACCGACTGGACTCATCTCCCTTGAGCGCCAGCAACTGGCGCAATCGCATTGTGCTGCCCCTGGACTTCGTCCCGATTGGCCAGACCTGCCCCATCGGTGCTCGCGAACGACGCATCACCGGCAGCGAGGTGGCAACGGATGCTGTCACCCGCTGGCAGCCGGCACTGTGCGAGGACGGCACGCGCGTCTTCGGGTTCTCTGAAGTCTCCGATGCGTCGCTGGCGAGTCAGTTGAGCAGCACGACTCCCGGACTGGCCTTGGTCAATGGCCGTGTCGACGTGAAGGGGTCCGTGTTTGCCCCGGTGGCCGTGAGTGGAGTGGGAATCGGATTCATCCTCGAACGGCGAGTAGATCCGGGGGCTCCTGCCGACGAGCAGGAGAAGGCTGGTGAGCGGCTCACATCGTTGAAGCTCAATGCCCGCCTCGTCGCCAAGCTGCTCACTCAGTCCTATCGTGGCGGATTGGCGGACGGCGTCAATCATGCGGACCACCTCGGTGCCAACCCCTTTGACCTCAGTGGCGACCCGGAGTTTCTCGCCCTGAATCCTGAATTCGCCACAATGCCTGCCTACGGCCTCTCCGACATGCTCGTGCCGACAGGGTCATCGTTGGCCTACCAAAAGGTCTGGGAGTGGATCAAGGCTGATCTGGACGCGTCTCTGTTCATGATGGGGATGCCTGATGAGTGGGGGATGACGGTCAACCCCTACTACATCGGCTCCTACGAGTACGCCGTCGGCGACAGCCTTGTCACCCGCAGCAACTATCCGAAGCTCGACGAGACGTGTGCCGACCCCATTGATCCGGCGAATGACGCCTCTCGCCTGTGCATCACTGCGGCGCGCCCCTACGCCGCCAACCTGGAGGAGTCCGCTCGATCCGGTGCGCGTGGCGACACCCTGGCCCAGTCCACGTGGGATCCGATTGCCGTGCCGCCGCGCTTCAAGAAGACCGGGGTTCAGCCTCCGGGCTCACGGGCCATGCTCGTCCTCACGACAACACCTCTTGCTGGCAGGTATGGCCTGGGCATGGCGGAGTTGAAGAATCTTCACGGCGACTTTGTCGCACCGGACGCCGACAGTCTGCGCGCCGCCGTTGATGCGGCACCGGTGCACCAGTCCACAGGTGTTCAGCAGCCGGATCCGACCTCGACCGCGGCCGGCACCTATCCACTCGCGGTTGTCACCTACGCGGCGACGGTTCCGGGAAGCCTCACGATGGACGAGGCCGAGGACTACGCAGCATTCATTCGCTTCGTCACACAGAAGGGACAGCGCAGCGGGGACACGGCGGGATCGCTCCCGGCCGGCTACGTTCCGCTGGGCAATGAGCAGAGCGTGGCGGCGGATCGCATTGCAGAGGTGATCACCTCGTTGGCACAGGAGACTGCCGAGGAGAGTCAGGGTTCTCAGGGTGAGGACCCCTCCCCGTCCCCTACCCCAACAACATCAGCGTCATCCGATTCGGGTGCCGACCCGTCCGGCACTCCCACGCCGACCGTTGACTCCCCCTCTCCTCCCGCGTTCTCCGAGCCTGCTGCAGCGGAATCCAGTGCTGCAGTGCCGGCTGCCGGCACTGGATCGGGAAGCGACGGTGCTGATCCAGCACGTGCAGATCCCGCACCTGCGACGATGGCCTTTGCCTCCATCGGATCAGGTGTCACCCAGTCCCTGGTGCTCGTCCTGCTCGTTCTCGGCATGTGCGGTGTCTGCGGCGGCCTGCTGCTCACAAAGTTGAGCAAGCGGTAGCCCACTCACTGCCTTCCGTTCACCTTCACGTCATGCACGGCTGGTGGGCTCTGGCCCGTGGGCCGAACCCGCGCCCACTCCGCCCTGTGAAGGAGACATCGTGAACAAGAAGGCACTGGCGGCTGTTGTCGCCGGATTGGCCCTGGTCGGAGTCGGCATCGCTGGCCCCTCTCAGGCAGACCCCACCAGCAAGCCGCGCGCCATCAATGGCATGGGGTCGGATACGACTCAGGACGTGATGAACGGCTTCTCCAAGCTTGATGATGCGCGCGCCGCCGATCTGGCATCGTGGGACGCCACCCCGAAGGGATCGACTGTCGACACGGGCGTCACTGGCTGCTCGGCCTACACCCGTGCAGACGGCTCATCTGCTGGACGCACTGCGCTGCTGACCGGCACCGAGTGCCTTCAGTTTGCCCGGTCCTCCTCATTCTCTGCCAATGCTGGCCTGACGTACTACCCGTTCGCAGTCGATGGCCTCACCTACGCCATCACCCAGAACTCGTCCGTTCCCAAGAACCTGACGAAGGCGCAGCTGCAGAGCATCTTCAAGTGCGGGGTTCCCAGCATTCAGCCGGTCCAGGTTCAGGCGGGCTCGGGCACACGCAAGGACTGGTTCAACTACCTCTACGGCTCGGCCGTCAGCGACCTGAGCAATCTCTCGGCTGAGGAGAAGGCGTGCTACCCCTCGGAAGCTGATCTGCCGCAGGAGCACGATGGCCGCGCCCTGAAGAACAACCAGATCATGCCCTACTCGGTGGCAAAGTGGATCTCGCAGATGACCGGTGTCACCAGCGATGTCCGTGGACGCACGCGTCTGCCGCTGCTGGACAGCAAGTCCCCGATCAGCCTCAACCTTGACGGGGCATTCACCCGCACGGTCTACAACGTCCTGCGTCGCGCTGATGCTACGGCGATCGCCGGTTCCGGGGAGCTCACAGCCACGCAGACCAAGCTGAAGAGCATCTTCGTCGGCTCTGACTCACTGATCTGCTCCAACCCGACGACCATCGTGCAGTACGGCATGGCACCGGTCCCGAGTGACGCATCGATCAAGTGCGGCGAGCCGAAGACCAGCTGAGATCGATTCCTGCGATCACGCGAAAGGCACTCACGATGACAATGACGCCTCGGCGGCTCCTCGCAGCCGTCACGTCCGGGGCGATCATGCTCGGCGGAATCGTCCTCACCACTCCGGCAGCCTCGGCTGCCGGAGTGGTGGGGACGGCCCGGCCCAGCGTGACGACCGGAACGACCAGCTCGGCTTTCTCGATCGTCACGTCCGGGGTGTGCCCGGAGGGTGACAGCGTCCAGACATTCATCACGGGATCCGGCTTCCCAGAGGCTGGTTACCCCGTGACGTCGCTGGACTCCACCTCAACGGTGCGTTCGGGCAGCGGATACTCCATCCCGCTCCTCGACACGCTGGCGCAGACCGCGGCTGATCAGGACCCAGCAGCAACCCTGCGCGGCGTCTACACCTTCACCGTGTCCTGCCGAGCCGGGTTCTCCCAGACCTCGCTGGCCGACTTCACCGGTCAGATCGTCATGACGGATGCGACGAACTGGGCCATCTACGGTCGGGGTGCGGGCACCGCGTCGATCAGTCCGACCACGGGAACGAACAACTCGACCCTCACATTCGCCACCACCAGCACGTGTGGTGACGGCGATCAGGTGCAGGTGCGAGTCACGGGAGCTGGCTTCCCAGTGGGCGGCTACTTCATGTCGTCCAATGACCTGGCGTCAAGTGTCCGTTCCGGCGCCGGCTACTCCATCCCCCTGTTGGAGTCGATGGGCGATGCCATGGCGGCACAGGACACCCCGGTGACGCTCACCGGGCGATACGACCTCTCCCTGCTTTGCTACACCGGCCTGTCGGCGGTGGCGCTGAGCGAGACGACGACGTCGATCTACTTCACCTCGGGAACGGCCT
>CAZLHZ010000034.1:0-3577 GCA_964559285.1 uncultured Actinomycetes bacterium
TCACGGCCGTTCACCGAGGTGACCGCGTCTTCGCTGTTAACCGGTGCGGGGGACGGGCTCGCCACCGCCGCGGCGGACAGGAGCAGGAAGGCGGCGAGGACGGCGGCGAGGGCGTTGAGGACGGGCATGGGGGCTCCGACGGGGCGCTGTGGCGCGGGATTCACGGCCGCTTGAAGCCCCGGACGTGCGCCACCAGCGCGGAGATTTCCTCTTGGGTGAGGCGGTCCTTGAAGGGCTTCATGACCTTGCCCTTCCCGTCCGTGATGGCCTTGAGGATCTTCTCGTCCGAGTGGCGCGCCTGCCACCGGGCGTCGGTGAGGTCGTCGAGTCGCGGCACCCTGACTACGCCGTCGGTGATCGCGTCGTCGGCTATCTCGGACTTCGCGAATGGCTCGTGACCGATGGCAGCGACCTTCGTCGACGCGTGTCGCCTGATGTCACACCGCTGCAGCGGTCATTGGGCATCCTCGGTCACATCGGGCTGACGGCGTACGCCGGAATCCATCGCGTGCTCACGGTGCAGCCCGGCGAGACCGTGTTCGTCTCGTCGGCCGCCGGTGCTGTCGGAAGCATCGCCGGTCAGCTCGCCCGCATCCAGGGCTGTCGTGTTATCGGTATCGCCGCTGGGGAGGAGAAGGTGCGGCTGTGTCTGGACGACTACCGGTTCGACGCCTGCCTGGATCGGCTGGCGATAGATGACCTTGATGCGGCACTTGCGGAGGTGGCACCGGAGGGAATCCACGCCTACTTCGACAACACGGGCGGCGTGATCTTTGATGCGGCGATGCGCGCCCTGCAGCCGCTTGGTCGCGTCGCGGTCTGCGGCACCATCTCGATCAGCAGCACCAGTCCGGGTCAGGGACCGCGCCACGAGCGACGGATCCTCGATCGCCGCCTCATGGTGCGAGGGTTCCTCCAGTCGGACTTCGAGCCTGAAGCCGAGGTCATGCTGCAGGATCTCGCGCGATGGCATGACAGCGGCGAGATCACCATGGCGGAGGACATCGTCATGGGACTGCCGAATGCACCCATCGCCATTGAACGACAGTTGTCCGGCCAGCATCTCGGTAAGGTTCTGGTCGGGATTGATCCCCAGTGAATCCGCGGGCCACCGCCGAACGAAAGTGAGTCGACCATGACCAGAGATGCCGTGATCGTCGAGGCCGTGCGCACACCTGTCGGGGTGGGCAAGCCGGTCAAGGGCGCCCTCTCCGGAGTTCATCCGGTCGACCTGTCGGCGCTCGTGCTCAAGGGCATTGTCGATCGCACCGGGATTGATCCGTCGGTGATTGATGACGTCGTGTGGGGCTGTGTCTCTCAGGTCGGTGAGCAGTCGTTCAACGTTGGACGCAACGCGGCGCTCGCGGCGGGCTACCCCGAGGATGTCACCGGTGTCACCGTCGATCGGCAGTGCGGATCGAGTCAGCAGGCAGCGCACTTCGCCGCGGCGGGGGTCATCAGCGGGCAGTACGACGTTGCTGTCGCTGGCGGTGTCGAGTCGATGTCCCGCGTGCCGATGTTCTCCAACACCGAGGGTGGCGACGGGCCTTTCGGGCCGATGATGAAGGACCGCTATCCCGGGCTGGTCAATCAGGGGATCAGCGCCGAGATGATCGCTGAGAAGTGGGGCCTGTCGCGGACGTATCTCGATGAGCTCGCCGTCGCGTCACATGAGCGCGCGGAGCACGCGGCGACGTCGGGACTCTTCGATGCGGAGATCCTCGGTGTCCCGACGGCTGACGGTGTCGTCACCCGCGACCAGGGCATCCGGCCGGGCACCACCGTGGAAGGTCTGGCAGCCCTGAAGACTCCGTTCCTGGAGAACGGTGTCGTGTCTGCAGGCAACGCCTCGCAGATCTCCGATGGTGCGGCAGCACTGCTCATCATGACGTCGCAGAAGGCCAAGGAGCTTGGGCTCACCCCGATTGCACGCTTCCACACCTTTGCGCTCGCCGGGGTGGACCCGGTCATCATGCTCACCGGACCGATCCCCGCGACGCAGAAGGCGCTGAAGCGATCCGGGCTGACCATCGGCGATATCGGCGCCTACGAGATCAACGAGGCGTTCGCCTCGGTGCTCGGTGCCTGGCTTGCTGACACGGGCGCTGCGCATGCGGTCACCAATCCGCGCGGTGGCGCGATGGCCCTGGGCCATCCGCTCGGTGCGTCCGGGGCGCGACTCATGACCACGCTCGTGCATCACATGCGCGACAACGGAATTCGCTATGGCCTGCAGAGCATGTGCGAGGGCGGAGGAATGGCGAACGCCACCATCCTGGAACTGCTGTGATGCTTGACGGTCTGGCACACTCCGGCACGCCGGTACTCAAGGTCGACAGGGTCATCCCACCGGGGACGACCCTGTCGATCCGTGAGGTCACGGCGCTGGTGGCGCATGCGGAGGAGCACGGCTGGGATGGCATCTGGACCTCCGAGGCCAAGCACGACCCGTTCCTGCCGCTGCTGCTGGCCGCTGAGCATTCGCAGCGGCTCACCCTCGGCACCTCCATCGCGGTGGCCTTCGCCCGCTCGCCCATGACGATTGCGCACTCGGCGCACGACCTGCAGAGGTTGAGCGGCGGCCGCTTCATCCTCGGTCTGGGCAGTCAGGTGCAGGCTCATATCGTGCGCCGGTTCAACATGACATGGGATTCACCGGTGCCGCGGATGAAGGACTTCATCCGCGCTGTACGCGCGATCTGGCAGGCGTGGCAGACCGGGGAGCGGCTGAACTACCGCGGTGAGTTCTACTCCCACACCCTGATGACGCCGTTCTTCGATCCGGGTCCACTCGACTGCCCCCCGCCACCGATCCACCTTGCGGTTGTCGGCCCGGCGATGACGCGGGCGGCCGGTGAGGTCGCCGACGGTGTCATCCTTCACGGCTTCACCACCCCGCGCTACATCCGCGAGGTCACCCTCCCGGCACTGAGCGAGGGCAAGCGGGCGGCCGATCGCTCCGATGCTGATGTCTCCGCCTCCGTCATGGCCTTCATCTGCACCGGACGTGACGATGCAGAGATCGCAGCTGCAGTCCAGGCGGTGAAGGAGCAGATCGGCTTCTATGGCAGCACGCCCGCCTATCGCGGGGTCATGGACCTGCACGGCTGGTCCGATGCGGCCGAGCAGCTGTCCGCGATGGCACGCCGCGGGGGCGACGCGTGGAGTCGGCTCGGCGACGTGGTGACCGACGACATGGTGCGCGAGTTCGCCGTGGTTGCCGACATCGGCTCGGTCGGAGCAGCCATCCGTGAGCGCTTCACCGGGCTCGTCAATCGCGTCAGCTTCTACACGCCATACGACCTGGCCGATGACGTGGCCGATCGAGTGGCCGCCGATGTCCGGCGTACGACCTGATCGGGCAGGTCAGAGCACCTCGAAGATCGTGTAGACCGGTCCGGCAGGAACGCGGTCGCCGAGGCCGATGCACACGATCGTGTTGAGCCAGGCGTAGGCCGGCGCATCAGTCTCGAAGGACGGCACGATGCGGAAGTAGTACTCCGATGGGTCGACGCGCTCTCCTGCGGCGATGCGTGCCAGCACCTCCGGCGTAGCGGTGCGAATGCCGCGGTGGGTC
>CAZLHZ010000034.1:3587-8260 GCA_964559285.1 uncultured Actinomycetes bacterium
CGTGCGCAGGGTGAGGCGTACGTCGAGGACCAGCGACCCATCGGCACGCACCAGAGCCCAGTCGTGGCCACCGAGCGGCTCGATGATGCCGTTGAGCCGCTCGCCGTGGAAGATGCCACCGCGCACGGGCACGGCCTTGCGGACGCCCAGCGGCGTGGGTGCGTTGAGATGCGGTGGATCGAGGTAGGCCTCGAGGGTCATGAGGGGGCGCGTCTGGATCTCCACGGGGTCATCTGACCACAGTGATCGGACCTCTGCGGGCTGAATCCCCCTAGCCGCACGGGAAGTCGAGGAGGCGGAGACGGGTTTGGCTCGGACCATTGACGACGTTCCCTCGGCGGCCCTACCCTGCCGAGGTCGGTAACATCCGATGTCTGCGCCCCATCCTCGGAGGCTGTCATGCGGTCGTTCAAGGTCACCAAGGACGAGATGGACGCGACCCTTGAGGTCATCGCTCGTCCGCGTTTCGTCAACTGCCAGATGCTGTCGGTGACGGTGAAGACCGACCCGGCGTGGCTGCGCGAGGTCATCCCCGCGCCGCTGGAGCCCAATGGCGACACGGTGCGGTTCATGGTCGGGCGGTGGCAGAGCAACTGCGTGGCTGACTTCGCCGGCAGTGGCGTCTACGTTCCGGCGAAGATCGATGGCATCGAGGGTGAGTACGTCATCGCGATGTACATGGACACGGATGCGGCGATCCTCTACGGCCGTGAGGTGTTCGGTGAGCCGAAGAAGCAGGGTGCCAGCAGGCTGCACCGCGGCGGCTCGCGCGCGACCGCGTGGGTGGAGCGGCACGGTGTGCGCATCCTCGAGCTTGACACAACGCTGACCTCCAACGATGGGCCACTGACGACCACGGGCGTCAACTTCAACATCAAGGCCCAACCTGCCGCTGATGGCAGTGGACTCGAGGCCGATGCGATCATCACCGTGGCCGACTTCGATGTGCGCTTCACCAATACTGAGAGCGGCACCGGATCGGTGACCCTGCGCAGCAACGGCCATGACCCACTGGAGTCGATCCCGGTGCGCAGTGTCGTGTCTGCGGTCTGGCAGGAGGGCGACCTCCTGGCCACGAGCCGCTCCCTCACCACCATCCCCAAGGAGCAGTTCGCTCCCTACTTCTTCGCGCGGGTCGACGACTACGCGCTGCTCGACACCGAGAATCACGTCTGATCTGACGAGGAGATCCCATGTCACGCCTTCCGCTGCCCCCCGTTGAAACCATTGACCCCTTCCTCCAGGGGATGCATGACGGAGCCAAGGAGGGGGACTGGGCCACGCAGCATGTGGCCCGCGCCTTCGCCGGCCAGCCCCGTCTGCTCGAGGACTACCTCACGTTCTACTACCCGTGGCACTGTGAGAAGGGCCAGATCACCCCGCGCATGAAGGAACTGGTGCGTCTGCACATCGCGACGCTCAACGGCTGCCAGACGTGCGCTCACGCCCGTCTCGCACCTGACACGGTGAGCGAAGACGAGGCCCTGGGCTCGCTGCAGATGAGCCCGGATGAGCTGGCCACCCTGACCGATCAGGAGAAGGAGGCCCTGCGCTTCGCGGAGCGCTTCGCCCTTGATCATCACTCGATCACGGATGCGGATGTCCGTCGCTGGCGCGACACCTTCGGCGATGACGGGTTCCTTGAGCTCGCCATGATGACGTCGCAGTACGTCGGGTTCGGGCGCGTCCTCGCGATGCTCCAGCTCGAGACCGTCGCCTGCCCGATCTGATCGTGGATCCGGAGCTTCGGGGACTGGTCAATCTCCGCGATGTCGGAGGTCTGCCGACCGCGGATGGGTCCGTCACCCGGCCCGGACGCCTCTTTCGCAGCGAGGCTCTCGTCGAGTTGGAACAGGACGACGCCCGTTGGCTGATCCGGGAAGCAGGCCTAGGAGCTGTTGTCGACCTGCGCTCGGCATCCGAGACGATCTCGGAAGGCCGCGGCATCCTCACCGAGTTCCCGCTGATCTATGTCAATGTGCCCATTGATCCCGCGTCCATCACACTGGTCCGTGAGCCAGATGCACAGGATGGCGATCTCACCGCGAGTGTCTACATCGGCCTGCTCGAGCAGACGAACGGCATGTTGGCGCATGCGATCAAGGTGCTCGGCACTCTGCTTGAGCAGCCCACCCTCGTGCACTGTGCAGCGGGCAAGGATCGCACGGGCATTGTCATCGCCCTGGCCCTGAGCATCGCCGGTGTTGATCGCGAGGCGATCGTCACTGACTATCTGCGCACCGAGGCGAACAACGAGCGGGTCAACGAGATGCTGCGGCGGTCACCGCGCTACTCCGTCCACATGACCAGGGTGGACGGGGAGTTCTACGAGGTGCACGAGCGAGCGATTCGCAGGTTCCTTGACCACCTTGATGCGGTCTACGGGGGTGCCCGGCAGTGGGCACGTGCCCAGGGAATTGCGGAGGCGACCCTCGACCGAATTGCTGAGCATCTGCGGGACTAGGGTGAGGCACGATCAGAAGGGAGCCGTCGTGAGCGACATCAACCGACAGTGGATTCTGGCGCGACGCCCGTCAGGGCTGGCGAAGCGCGAGGACTTCGACTACCGCGAGGAGCCACTGCCCTCCTCATGGACCTTGGCGCCCGGCCACATCGTGGTCCGCCAATCCGTCTTCCTCCATGCGCCCACAATGCGCAACTGGATGGATGCACCGAGCAACAGCCTCTACCCCTCCGTCGACCTCGGCTCGCCGATGCTCTCGACGTCGGCTGGTGAGGTGGTCGCCTCGGCCAATCCGCGATTCCCCGTGGGATCACGGGTGACGACCATCGGATTCTGGCAGGACTACTCGGTCGTCAACGCCGACGTCATGCCCTGCCGCCAGGTCGATGACGACCTCACGCTCATCGAAGCACTCGGCGTCGTCGGCATGAACGCCCTCACCGCCTACATGGGTGTGATGAAGGTGGGTCGGCCGCAGCCCGGTGATGTGGCCGTTGTCTCCGGTGCTGCGGGCAGCACTGGCTCCATCGCCGGTCAACTTCTCAAGATCCAGGGGTGCACGGTCATCGGCATCGCCGGCTCAGCGGACAAGTGCGCCCGGCTCACGTCCGATCTCGGCTTTGATCACGCGATCGACTATCGCAGCGAGAATGTCGAGGCGCGCATCCGTGAGCTCGCTCCCGCGGGAGTGAACGTCTTCTTTGACAACGTCGGCGGAGACATGCTGCAGGCAGTCGTGGAGAACACCGCGAAGTTCTGCCGCATCGTCCTCTGCGGGCAGATTGCGGGATACACCGGCAGTGTGCCCGTGCCCGGGCCGACGAACATGATGCGGATCATCTACGGCAGCGTCACGCTGCAGGGCTTCCTCCTCGGGGACTACGAAGAGGACATCCCGGCGGCCACGCGTCAGTTGCGCACCTGGGTTGAGAGCGGCCAGTTGAAGCACAAGGAGGATCTGCGTGAGGGCTTCGACTCGCTTCCCTCCACGTTCAGCGATCTCTTCTCCGGGGCCAACGACGGCACCCTCATGGTCGTCACTGCGGACGAAGCCCGCAAGAGAAGGTCATGAAGGCACGTGACCTGGCGCTTGTCGCCAGCTTCGCCGCCCTCATCTACGTCCTCGGCCTGCCGGGTGCGTTCTATCTGGGAAGCGCCGTCCCGGTCACTCTGCAGACCCTCGGTGTCATGCTCGCGGGCGCGATCCTCGGCTGGAAGCGCGGCCTGCTCGCGGTTGCGGTGTTCCTTGCCCTCGCGACGGTGGGTCTGCCTCTCGTCGCGGGCGGCCGAGGCGGCTTCGCCCTGTGGACCAGCCCGAGTGCGGGCTACTTCGCCGGCTGGCTGGCGGGTGCGGCGGTCATCGGACTGCTCATCCAGTCCCGGTCGGATCGCTACTCGACCTGGTGGACAGGCCTGTCCATCCTCATCGGCGGGGTTGGCGTGGTCTCCCTCCTCGGCGTGCCGGTGCTCGTCCTCAGCCTTGGCACCGGGACCGCGGCCCTGGCGAAGGCGGCCACCTTCCTGCCGGGCGACCTGCTCAAGGTGGTCGTGGCCACGGTCATCGCGGCTGCGGTGCATCGGGCCTTTCCGCACCTGCCCCCGGGATTGCGTGAGACGTCACAGCGCGCATCCGTCACGAAGCAATGAGAATCGCGGCGGGAGGCGATGACGCACTCCTGACCGCGGTCGTGCACAGTCTGGACGACGGCTCCGGATGCCTCATCCCGCCGTCAGGGGTGACGGCGGCGGGTGCCGCTGCCGTGCCCTGCCCCGACGGGCACCTCGTCGTCTTCACCTCCGGATCCACGGGTATCGCCCGCGGCATCCTGCGCTCCCATGGGTCATGGCTGCACAGCATCGATCCCTTCACGGAGCTCTCCGGGATCACCGGGGGTGACATCGTGTGGCTGCCCGGTCCGCTCACCTCGACGCTCTACCTCTTCGGCGCTGTGCATGCGCGCACGGTAGGTGCTCAGGTTCGGCTGCGATCCGAAGACGGGCACGATGCGACCGTCATGCACGGCGTACCCGCTCGACTGCGAGCGGTCCTCGCCGATCCACCACCGCGACTGCGCTGTGTCGTCGTGGCTGGCGATCACTGTCCGGCGGCCCTGAAGGCTGAGGCAGCGCGGTTCGGCATTGACGTGCTGGAGTACTACGGATCGGCCGAGACCTCGTTCGTCGGCTGGCGTCGGGGGACAGGGGAGTT
>CAZLHZ010000034.1:8270-11491 GCA_964559285.1 uncultured Actinomycetes bacterium
CTTTCCGGGTGCCGATGGCGAGGTGCACGACTCGGTGATCTGGGTGCGGTCGCCCTATGTGGCGCAGGGGTACGTCTATGAGGGGGAGCCGGTGCCCGGCCCGCTCCGTCGTGACGGTGCGTGGGCGACCGTGGGAGATCTAGGGGAGTCGACCGGCGGTGGCTTCACGGTGCGCGGTCGAGGGGATGCCGCCATCACGGTGGGTGGGCACACCGTCGTCGTCGATGATGTCGAGCGGATTCTGCGTGATGCCTGCGGCAGCGAGGAGGTCGCTGTTGTGGGAGTTCCGCACCCGGAGTTTGGCGAGGTGGTGGTGGCGGTCTGCGCACGAGGCGTCGACCTCTCACCGCACGCCCTTGAGGTGCGCGCACTCCCGGTTCCCGCGCGTCCGAAGGCATGGGTCACCGTGGATCATCTCCCGAGGACATCCGGCGGCAAGCTCGATCGAGTCGCGCTTGCGCTGTGCGCGCGGTCGGAGGTGACGTGGACACCACCCCGGTGATCGTGGCCGCCCGGCGCACCCCTATCGGCTCTGCGGGCCATGCGCTGCGTGACCTCTCGCTCGTTGATCTCGTCGCGCCGGTGTTCACCGCCGTGTGCCGAGACGCTGACCTGACCGGTGCGCATGTCGACGACGTCGTGCTCGGCGTGGCTCGCGGACCGGGCGGCAATCCCGCGCGGGTAGCGGCGCTGGCCGCTGGACTGCCGGTCACGGTGCCGGGAATGACGGTCGATCGACAGTGCGGCAGCGGCCTGGCGGCCATCATCGTCGCGTCGGACATGGTGAGATCCGGCTCTGCCACGGTGGTGCTCGCGGGCGGTGCGGAGAGCGGGAGCCAGGCCGAGCCGGGGCGCGCCTCCTTCGCCCCCGAGTGGATCGGTGATCCGGACATGGGCGAGGCGGCCGACGAACTCGCCGCTCGTCTCGGCATCACGCGGGCGCGTCAGGATGCCTATGCTCGGCGGTCACATATGCGCGCCCTCGACTCCCGCGAGGTTGTCGCATTTGAACTCGTCGAGTGCGGTGGCCTGCTGCACGACCAGCGCCCGCGGCGCATCACTCCTGAGAGCCTGGCCCGGCTGCCGGCCGCTTTCACACCCGAGGGGACCGTGACCGCCGGGAACTCCTGTGGCGTCAGTGACGGCGCTGCTCTCGTGGCGGTCGTGCCGGAGTGGTGGAGGGCTGAGCGCGGCCTGCCCGGGTTGGCCATCCGATCCCATGCCACTGTCGGGGTGACGCCGATGCTCCCGGGCCTCGGGCCGGAGCCGGCGATTCGACGTGCGCTGGAGGCTGCGCGCCTCACGACTGCGGACGTCGACGCCTTCGAGATCACGGAGGCCTTCGCCGCCGTCCTCCTCGCTACGACTGATGCGCTCGGTCTGGATGCGCTCGGTGCTGATGCTGATCGAGTCTGCCCCCTCGGGGGTGCCATTGCCATGGGTCATCCCTGGGGCGCATCGGGGGCCGTGCTCGTCGTCCGGCTCTTCACCGAGCTCGTGCGCTGTGATGGGCGCTCACTCGGCGTTGCGGCATGCGCGGTCGGCGGCGGTATGGGGATTGCCGCTGTCGTCGAGCGGGTGGGCTGATGGCGCACATCACCTTCGATCAGGTGACCCACCGCTTCGGCCAGCGTGAGGTGCTCACCGACATCTCGATCGGGATCACGGAACCGCGGGTCGGCATCATCGGCGAGAATGGGTCGGGCAAGTCGACCTTCATCCGGATGATCAACGGTCTCGTGACTCCCACGGACGGATCGGTACGCGTTGATGGCCTTGATCCGGATCATGATGGCCGTCAGGTCCGACAACGCGTGTCCTTCATCTTCTCCAATCCCGATGCCCAGATCCTCATGCCGACCGCTGGTGAGGACATCGCATTCTCGCTGCGTCGCTCCGGGCTGTCCGATGACGAGAAGAAGGCCCGAGTCGCGCAGGAACTGGAGCGGGTCAACCTCGCTGGCTATGCCGATCACCCGGCACACCACCTGTCCAGTGGGCAGAAGCAGCTGCTCGCCTTCGCTTCAGTGCTGGTGACCGCACCCGAGGTGCTCATCTGCGATGAGCCGACCACCCTGCTCGACCTCCCGAACACTCGGCGCGTCATGGGCTTCATCGACTCGCTCGCCCAGCAGGTGATCCTGGTGACTCACCAGCTGGAGCACGTCATCGCGTGGCCGCGTGTCCTCGTCTTCCGTCACGGGCGGATCGCCTTCGATGGGCCCGGCGGGGAAGCGGTCGACTACTACCGCTCGTCATGTGAGTCCATATCGTGAGAGGTCTCTACATCGAGGGTACGTCGATCCTGCATCGCACCCGTCCGGGGATCAAGCTCCTTCTGCTGGCCCTCTTCACGACAGTGCTCGTGGTCGTCTCGTCGTGGCAGGCCATCGCAGTTGGTGCGGTGGTGCTGGTGGCGGCGTACGCCATTGCGGGGTTCACGTCCATCACACTGGCTCGTCAGGTCTGGCCGCTGCGCTGGATCATCCTGTTCTCCGGCGCAGTCCAGGTCCTGCTCGCGGGGTGGGCTCCGACGGTCGTCACGCAGGGGACGCTCATCCTCGCCGTGGGTTGTGCCGCATTGGTCACTCTCACCACACGAACGAGCACACTGCTGGACTCGTTGGAGCGGGGGCTGCGGCCGCTTCGCTCGGTGGGTGTGAGTCCGGAACGGGTAGCTCTCGTTCTCACCCTCACCATCCGGATCATCCCGCTGATTGAGAACATCGCCCACCAGACGCTCGAGGCGCGACGAGCTCGCGGCGTCGAGCGTGCCGTCACCGCGTTCGTCACCCCGGTGGTCATTCGCACCATCGGGTCAGCGGAGCTCCTCGGTGAGGCGCTCATGGCACGCGGGGTCGATGACTGACCCGGACTGTGGGCATGCGGCAAGCGTCGGATAATGACTGCTCGGCAGGTATGAGATCAACGGCATCGTCAACAAAGGGAGCACACCATGTCAGACAGCTCATCGGGGAACCCCTCGACCGTGCGCATGATCACGGGGGTCGACGATGCCCGGAGCCTGCTCCACCAGGAGATCGGTCGCAGTGGCTGGCAGCTCGTCACCCAGGAGCGGGTTAATGAGTTCGCGCGGGCGACCGGTGATCACCAGTGGATTCACGTCGATGTCGAGCGCGCCAAGTCAGGCCCCTTCGGCGGCCCGATCGCGCATGGTTATCTCACGCTCTCGCTGCTCCCCACGCTCATGGCCGAGGTTC
>CAZLHZ010000035.1:0-253 GCA_964559285.1 uncultured Actinomycetes bacterium
GCCACCCGGCGGGTCACAGTGACGTCGGAGGGTTCCCTATCCAAGCAGCATCAACCATCGCCCGCGCGTTCTGCTGTCACGCTGCGACACCTTGCGGCGGCTGCGAGATCAACTGTTGAGGCTGGCCAACTGCGAGAGCAATGGATCGAGGAGTTCGACGTCACCGGTGACGCTGAGTCCCTCGAGGGACCGTCGACCGTTGAGGAACAGGAGCAGATCGGACACAGCGCCCGAGATGAGGACCCGCTGCTCG
>CAZLHZ010000035.1:263-3835 GCA_964559285.1 uncultured Actinomycetes bacterium
CATCTGAGGGCAGGGTCCATGATCCGGCGAGGTCGGATGCAGCGAACTGCACCATGGGTCGGGGCAACTCCGTCATCCACGGAAGCCGGACCTCGATCCATTCGGGAATGCCATCGGCGGCCACCTCACGATCCACCTCGAGCGTCACGCCGAGAGCGCCTTCGGCATCCCACCGATGCAGGGCAGCTTCCTGCACCTGATGACGACGAACCGCCCCGGCGGTGAGTGGCTCTCCCCACCACGTCCAGCAGGGGGCAGCGAGGTCATGGCTTGACATGACGTCAAGGAGGCGCCCGGTCTGCTCCCGCATCCAGGCCACCGCATCCGCGCACTCAGCCGGGGCGATCGCGCGTTCACCCTCCCAAGGAGCCGCCGGGTTGGCGGCGAGGATGGTGTGGGCCCAGAACTCGTGGACCTCGCCGAGATGCCGCACGAGGTCCACGACCGTCCACCCCGGACAGGAGGGGACGGCCAACTCGCCTCCGGTGGTCAGCGCGATCTGCGCAATGCGCGCTGATTCGGCATCGATGAAGGCGAGCTGGTCCATCCGATCAGCCGAAGAAGGCGCGGGCCCGGCCACCGTGCAGCAGCACGATGATGAGCAGGGACCACAGTGCCTGCACCAGTGAGACCAGCAGTGCGACACCATTGAACGTCACGAGGCTGGCGATGACTCCAAGTCCACCGACCACGAGGTTGATCACGCTGATGACGGTCACGATCATCCGCGAGAAGCGGTTGCCGTCGAAGATGCCCTTGGCGACGAGCAGGTAGATCACGCCGATGACCAGAGTCGCGATGATCGCGATGAGCACGAGGGCATTCGAGCGATCCGAACTGATGAGTCGGGAGATGCCATTGATCACACCCCCGATGCCGGCAATGATGATGAGGATTCCGACGAAGGTCACGCCTCCGGGCCGCTTGGCGATCTCGCTCATGTCTGCTCCATCGTGCTGGGGGATCCCCGTGCGGCTGGCGCGGGGCAGGGCCACACTAGCGCCCATGAGCACCGTTCTGTCCTATGGTTCATGGCCGTCGCCAATCACGGCTCAGGCTGTCGCCGCCGGCTCCCGTGGTCTGTCGGGAGCCCGTGTTGCCGGCCCCGGCAACGACACGTGGTGGGGCGAGCTGCGTCCTGCGGAGGGCGGGCGGGTCGCCATCTGCCGACAGGGCAGCGACGGCCGCGTCATCGATGTCACGTCAGCCCCGTGGAATGCCCGGACCCGGGTTCATGAATACGGCGGCGGGGCCTGGACGGTCACCGCGGATGGGGCGCTCATCTTCGCGGAGTTCACCGACCAGCGGCTCTATCGGGTTGACTCGCCGAACCAGTCTCCGGTCGCGCTGACCCGGGACTGCGGTGATCGCTATGCCGATCTGCAGGTCATCGGCGACGAGGTGTGGTGTGTTCGCGAGCAGCACGCACCGGATGGGATCGTGAGCCGCGATCTCTGCGCTGTCCCGCTCCATGGCGAGGCGGCGGCTGATCCGTCACAGCTGCGTCGCGTCGTACGCGACGGACATTTCCTCGCCTATCCGCGGACATCGCCTGATGGTCGGCGACTTGCTTGGATCACCTGGGAGCACCCGCAGATGCCGTGGGACGGCACGGTGCTCAAGGTGGCCGACCTTGTCAACGGCTTCGCCGAGGACGTGCGCGTTATCGCCGGCTCATCGCGCGAGTCCATCCTGCAGCCGGAGTGGATCGACAGTGACAGCCTCTACGCCGTCACGGATCGCTCCGGTTGGTGGAACATCCACCGGTTCAGTGTCGATGGAGCGACGTCGACACCCGTTCACGCTGCGGAGGCTGAGTTCGCCGGCCCCCTGTGGCAGCTCGGGATGCAGTGGTACGCCGTGATGCCGGATGGACGGCTTCTCGTCACCCGATGCGAGGCCGGTGCGGATCGCCTCGGCATTCTCGATCCGGTGACAGGACGGCTTACCGACATCGTGCTGCCCGCGGTGGCGGCGATCGAACTCGGCTCGATGGCCGATGACGCTGTGGCCCTGCTGTGCGGTGGCGGGCAGCTCGCCCGCGGCGTGCGGGTGCTCAACCTTGCGACGGGCACGCTGCGGGATGTTCGCCTTGCGCTCACGGATCTGCCCGATGACAGCTATCTGCCGGTGGCCAAGCCCATGACCTTCACCGGTCCGGAGGGCCGCGAGGTCCACGCCGTCGTCTATCCACCGCGTCATCCGCAGTGCATCGGACCAGCGACTGAGGCTCCGCCCTACATCGCCTGGGTGCATGGCGGGCCAACAGCACACGTCCTGCCGAGGCTGTCCCTGATGACGGCGTACTTCACCAGTCGCGGGATCGGCATCATCGACGTGAACTACGGCGGGTCCACGGGATTCGGTCGCGCCTATCGCGATCGGCTCCTCGGACAGTGGGGCATCGTGGATGTGGAGGACACGATCGCCGCTGTTCGCGGTCTTGCGGATGCAGGTCTGGCCGACTCGGATCGGTTGGCGATCTCCGGCGGCTCAGCGGGTGGGTGGACGGTGCTGTCGGCGCTCACGAACGCAGATGCCTTCGCCTGCGGTTCCTCGCACTACGGAGTGGCGGACCTCATCGGTCTGGCGGAGGACACGCACGATTTCGAGTCCCGCTATCTGGACGGCCTCGTTGGTCCGCTGCCGGAGATGCGCGCGCTCTATGACGAGCGTGCCCCGATCAATCGGGTGGACGGTCTGTCGGTTCCGGTGCTCCTCCTGCAGGGGTTGGATGATCCGATCGTTCCACCGTCTCAGGCGGAGCGATTCCGTGACGCCCTCATCGCCAAAGGGGTGCCGCATGCCTACTTGCCGTTCGAAGGCGAATCCCACGGATTCCGCCGCGCGGAGACGATGATCGCCGCGCTGGAGGCGGAACTGTCCTTCTTCGGCCAGGTCATGGGCTTCACGCCGCCCGATGTGCCGGTGCTCGAACTCTGGCGTCCGTCTCCCTAGTCCATCCGGATTCCACCATGCTGAGGGGCCTGCCGCGATGAGCTCGTCTATCACGCTGACATCCGGTCCGTGGTCGCAGGATCAGGTGATTGCGCACCTGCGAAGCGCCGTTATCCCGCTGCGACTCGCGACGTCCGGTCAGCGCTTTCCCCTCGTGCAGTCGCTGTGGTTCGTGTACGCCGATGCCGCGCTGTGGTGTGCCACCCAGGGTGATTCACTCGTGGCTCGCCGGATCGCCGCGCACCCGCGAGTGGGGTTCGAGGTGGCCTCCGATGCACCGCCCTACCGCGGGGTGCGCGGCCACGGACGGGCCACGATCCTCACCGAGCCAGCGGTCAAGGTGCTCGGGGATCTGGTGGATCGCTATCTCGGTGACCGATCCGCTCCGCTGGCAACGTGGTTGATGTCCCGAGCTGACACCGAGGTCGCCATCCGGATCGACCACCTTGCCGTGACGTCGTGGGACTTCACGACGCGCATGGCACCTGACGGCACTGGTCGCGAGGACTAGCGACGCAGCCGCGGCAGCAGTCCGGGGGTGTGCTCGGCCCAGTCAACCCATGCCTGCTGATGCTGCTCGGCGAGGAGACGGTCCTCCCATGTCGCCTGGATGG
>CAZLHZ010000035.1:3845-11461 GCA_964559285.1 uncultured Actinomycetes bacterium
CCACATGAGAGCGGTCCACCAGGTCCCGACAGCGACGATGAATCCCGCCGCGGCCACGAGCACTCCGAAGTAGATCGGATGGCGGACGAGGCGATAGACGCCCGTGGTCCGCAGGGGTGCGGACGTCTTGGGCACGGGTGTGGCTGTGAGCGCTGAGCCCAACGTGATGAACGAGAGCGCGCACAGCACAAGGCCCGTGAGCACGATGAGCGACCCGATGATCACCCATCCATCGGGTGGCCAGACCTCCGCGAGTGTGCGGCGCCCGGGGACAGCGAGGAGGGCGACGATGAGGAGAAGCTGGATGAGGACGGTGACCCATCCGAGCAGGCGCGTGCGAGTGCTCATGGACGTGAGACCTCGTCCAGTCGGGTGAGATCGTCGGGTGTCAGGTCGAGAGACATCGCGGCGATGAGATCGGCCACCTGATCTGGACGGGATGCACTCGCGATCGGAGCGATGACCCCCGGCTGCGCGCGCAGCCAGGCCAGGGCCACCGTCGCGGGCGCACACCCGTGCTCGTGTGCCACCTCCCGCACGACGTCCAGCACGCGGAAGCCGCGATCCGTCGCGTGCTCCGACACTCCCTTGCTGCGCGCGACGCCGGTTGCATCCTCGCTTGAGGAGTACTTCCCGGTGAGGAAG
This sequence comes from uncultured Actinomycetes bacterium, assembly GCA_964559285.1. Taxonomy (GTDB): domain Bacteria; phylum Actinomycetota; class Actinomycetes; order S36-B12; family S36-B12; genus CAZLHZ01. Next base: position 4,491 of record CAZLHZ010000035.1, read on the forward strand.
CCACTGGCGAGGGAGTAATAGGGCATGCAGCCCACCTGCTCTACGAGGCACAACTCGACGAGCGGTCCCTCGAACTCATTCCTGACCATGAGGCTGTAGTTCGGCTGGATCGCGACGTAGCGCGGGACGGCCATGCCATCGGCAATCCGCAGAGCCTCAGCAAGCCGGGCGGCACCGTAGTTGGATGCGCCCACCGCACGCACCTTGCCCGCGGCGATGACCTCGGCGAACGCCGAGACTGTCTCCTCCAGCGGGGTCGACGGATCATCGGCATGGGCGTAGAAGAGATCGATGTGGTCCGTCCCGAGTCGACGCAGTGCGCCCTCGACTCCGTCCACAATCGACTCGCGCGTGAGAGTGGGTCGACGCGGATGGCGACCCACCTTCGTCGCGATGATGATCCGATCTCGTGAACCGCGGGCCTGCAGCCATCCGCCGAGGATGCTCTCGGACTCACCGCCGAGATTGCCTGGAACCCACGCGGGATAGACATCTGCCGTGTCCACGAAGGTTCCGCCGCCATCGACGAAGGAGTCAAGGACGGCATAGGAGGTACGCCGATCCGAGGTCCACCCCCACGTGTTGCCCCCCAGGCACAGGGAGGAGACGTCGATATCCGTGGTGGGCAGCAGGACCATGGGCCGAGCCTAGGTGCTGGGCCCTAGGACTCCCGGATCGCGCCGTCCGACGCCGAGTCGGTCTCGGGCACGAGGGTCGACGAGGTGGGTCCGGCGCAGGATCCATGGTCTGGATCGGAGCGCTCCGGCCGCGGGGCTGGCATGAAGGCCTGGGACAACTGCTGCGCGACATCGAACTCGCCCGCGGCGAGGTAGTAGGCGATGGCCTGGGCCCGGTCATTGAGCGAGGACGCATCATCACGCAGCTCACTGCGCACGGCCAGCAGCGGAGCGCGCACCGCAGGGTCGGTGGTGTCGTCCACGAGGGCCAGTCCCTCCTCGGCCACGACGAGGGCTTCCTCGCGCCGGTTCAGGCCGAAGAGTGCACTGGCCCGCAGCTGCAACTCACGCACCCGGTCGGTCCGGGGATGCTCCGGATCCTCGTCACCGGGGAGTTCGGCGAGGGCTTCCGCACAGCGCCCGAGGTGAAGCAGGTTGTCGGCGAGCCGCAGCCGCGCCTCGTCAACGATGGTGGGAGTGCTGGCGAGAGCGAGTGAACGATTGATGGCTGCGGCCTCCTCGAAGCGATCAAGGATCACCAGCCACTCCGCGCGCTCCACATCACATTCGATGACGCAGTCGCTGCAGCCGGAGAGGTCGTAGTGAGCACGCGCCTGGGCGAGGAGGAGCAGCGCCTCGGTGTCATCGGCCGGGTCCATATAGAAGTGGCACATCGCGAGCTCACGGAGGCACTGGCCGACATCGTGGATATGCGAGTGCGACACGGCGTGGGCGTGGGCACGGGTGAGGTGCTCGATGGCGAGTCGGAACTGGCGGGCGCTGCGGTAGACGCGACCGAGCCGGAAGTGCTCAAGGCTCCCGGCCGCCTGCGGGCGGACCGTGGTCGACACCGCAAGGCACGAGGTGAGGATGGCGATCGCCTCGTCGTAGCGCTGCAGGTCGCGCAGGACTGATGCCCGCAGGTGATCGGTCTCAAGGACCTGCTCCGCCTGGCCGCTGCGCTGGAAATGGGGCCGCGCTCGGTCGAGCCACTCGAGTGCCTCCTCATGGCGGGCCTCGACCCACAGCGCACGCCCCGCGCGCTGGGCGGCGTAGCCCGCGCCGACCCACTCCTCCTCGCACAGGAAGGCGGACTCGGCAGTCCGCAGGGCCGCTACTGCCCCTTCAATGTCATCCGCGAGATCAAGCGCATCACCCGCCATGAGATAGGAGTGGCCGGTCTGCACCGCATCACTGCCGTGACTGCTGAGAGTCGCCGCCTCGAGGTAGATCGCCGCCGATTCGACGAAGCGACGTTCGCCGCCAAGGAGGCGGCCGTGATGGAGCAGGGCGGCGACGAGGTGGTCGTCGCCGAGTGCAGCACGTGCCTCGCTCACCGCCTCCTCCGCGAGGGCGGGGGCGGTGCCCATGTCGCTGTTCTCGGTGCGCATGCTGAGGTCGACGAGGATTTCGACACGGTCAAGCCCCGTGCGCTCGACCACGAGGTCCCAGAGTTCCTCGGTGGTCGGGCCGTCACTGTCGGCGTCGCCTGAATCCCCATGGCGTGGTTCATGTCCTGACATGACACTCCTTCGTGGTCCCCCCGCGAATCCCCGATCGACCCACGGCGCGCTGCCATCACGCTGGTGTCCGCACCGGAACGGGCGGACGCGTGCCATGGATGCTAGGGCGGGGGACTGACAGACACCAGAGCCAATCTCAGGCCCGGGCCGCGATCGGGTGCCGCGTGATCAGCCGGGCGGGAGGGACGGCTGCGTGTCCGCCCCCGGGCCACGAGTCGTCAGATGCCCGGCGGGATGTCCCCCGCCACCGTGGCGATATCGGACACACCGTCGAGGAGTGCGGGAAGCTCGCGACCCTTGCGCGCATACCACTCGCGCAGCAGGGCCGGCGAGTCGACGACCAGGCCGAGGTGGAGCGACACAATGGCGAGCGCGTAGTGCTCGAACTCCTCGGTGTATCCCGCCACCACGTCCCGTGGGATCGTCACGCGGTAGTCGCGGTTGGCGGCATCGAATGCTGTCGACAAGTCGCACGCATCGGTGTAGGTGCCCGTGATCACAATATTGTGAACACCGAGTTGCCGGAGCAGGAAGTCAAGATCCGTCGGGTAGAAGGCCGACAGCCGCTTCTTGGTTCGGATGTAGTAGTCGGTCTTCGGATCGTTGTCCACGAGCAGGTCTAGCCAGGGCGTGCCCTCCCAACTGTGCTCGTCCATGAGCGGGTTCGGCGGCAGGTACAACTCGTAAAGCACACGCCAGTTGGCCTTGCGGTTGTGAGCCTTGGAGTTCAGGTCGTCGATCCCGCCATGCCGCTGCCAGTGCTGCGCATGAATGATCGGTATGCCGATGTCACGACACAGTTGATGGAAAAGGTTGTGCGCGGGGATTCGCTGGCGGGCCCGGGGTGCGGGACACGTGACCTGATCCTCCGGCCCAACGTGACCGCGATGCATGTCGATGCTCACGACGGCAGTGGTGTCCGGGTCAAGCCACCGGTCGAATGCCTCGTTGGATGGCAGCGATTTGCGGTGCCGGTTCTCCAGGTAGCAGTACATATCGGTCTTCATGGCGCCTCCTCCGTGTGCGGATCTGGCCCCGGATTCAGCACCGACCCGGCCACAGTCCAGCCGCCGCCACACGATGTCACAGCCCGCTCATCTCCGGGATGCCTTTGACACGGTCAGGGTGGGGTCGATCGGCTCAGGGGGCGGACACCAGAGCCAATCTCAGGCCCGGGCCGCGATCGGGTGCCGCAGGTTGAGGCAGGTCGCGTGCACCACGCGGCCTGCGGCCAGGCCCCGCAGGTGGATCTGCGCGTCGGTCGGCGAGGCGAGGGTGGTCCCGATCCCACTCGTGCCCGTGACCACCACGGGAAGGGCACCGATGACCTGCGCGAAGCGCCGGGCTCGCCGACCGGGGGTGGGCTCTGCCGGGGCGTCGAGCGCATCAAGGGCGGCGGACCGCAGGAGCGCTGGCCATCGAGCGGCGAAGGTGTCGGGATGATCGACAAGGTCGAGGACCACCGGCTGCCCGCCGATGCCGATGATGGCGCCGCGCTGCCCGGGCAGGACCGGCAGGTCACCGACGAGCTGGTCGAGGTCGACGCGGCGGCGGCGTACCGTCTCGACAAGGGAGGCCGTCGGGGTCCGGGCCAGACGGGACTGGTAGCCGTCGACCTCCGCCCAGACGCGGCCCTGATCGAGGTGCTCCTCGCGCAGGGCGGCGCGGACCCGCACGGGCGCGGTCTCCTCACCGAGCTCCTGACCCGCCCCGCCCTGCCAGCGGCCCCGCTCAACGCATGCCACCTCGGCGATGAACTCGCTGTCATGTCCCACGAGGGTGTCGCGCAGGAGGACGCGATGCTGCCAGCCGGCCTCGAGCAGGGAACCTTCAATGAGGAGCAGCGGGAGCGGTCCGGGATTGCTGATGACGAGGGAGTTCACCTGCGGTCCGGTCGGCAGCTCGTCGACCCGTCCGTCCCGGGGCAGAGCGGTGACGTAGTCGAGGGCCGGGATCGCCGCCTCGGTCCAGACGGGGAACACGGTGAGGGCGCCCCGGGTCCGTCCGTGGCCGACATGCAATCCGGGCAGGTGCGCCGGGACTGGCGAGCCGGCGCCGGGCGCGCGTCGGCGGGTGGTCCCTGCACGAGCGCCTGTGGAGCGCGTGCCTGTGGAGCGCGCAGCGGGGGTACGCCGATCACCGGTGGAACCGGTGGTGCGGGTCCAGGTGCGCCCCGGGTGGGATGGGCCCGTGGCGTCCGGGCCGGATCCGTGAGTCGGGTCGGTCATGGTGACTCCTTCCCGGACGGTGGGCCCGTCCGCTGCAGTTGTTAGCGCGATCCTGCGCAAATCACAGGCTAGACTGCGGGCATGACATGGCAGGACGAGTCAGGCCGGACCCTCGCGGACTACCCCCGGCCGTCGGTGGCCGTCGACACCGCCCTGCTCACGGTCGTCCCGGGCGACCCGCGCGATCACCTCGCCGTCCTCCTGCACCGCCGGACCGAGGCGGGGCGTACCTCCGCCGCCCCCGGGCAGTGGGCGCTGCCGGGCACCTTCCTTCATGAGGGTGAGCGACTCGCCGACGCGGTGGCGCGCAGCCTGGCGGCCAAGTGCGGCATTCGCGACGTCGAGCCGCGCCAGCTTCAGGTGTTCGATGATCCGGCCCGAGATGAGCGCGGCTGGGTGCTGAGCGTCGCCCACTCGGCCGTGGTGGGCTATCGACACCTCATGACGCGCGTCGAGGTCCGACCCGATCTGCATCTGGCGACGATCGAGGACGATGAGCGGGGCGAGGTCGTGCTTCCCGAGGGTCAGCGGCGTCTGCCGTTCGAGCAGGGTGAGATCGTGGCCTACGCCGTGGCCGAACTCCGCCAGCGCTACCGCAGCACTCTTGATCCGGAGCGGCTGCTCCCCGAGCCCTTCACCCTGAGCGCCCTGCGTCGCCTCCATGAGGCGGTCGAGGGGCGTGAGTGGCAGAAGGACACATTCCGTCGTCGCGCTGAGCCGGACCTCCTCGAGACCGCGCAGTTGAGCACCGGTGACGTGGGCCGTCCGGCGCGGCTGTTCCGCCACGCCTGAGTCAGCCCGCCGGACACGCTCCCCACAGGCCGCGTCGCTCCGATCGCGCGACCGCCTGCGCTGCGAGGAACCCCTCGCGATGGGCGTACGCCGAGTTGTAGGTGTACTCCGTCGCGTACCCCTCCTCCACCGCGAGCAGGTTGTACATCCGCGCCGGTGTCATCCACAGATAGGCGAGCAGCCGGTCGTACGTGTCGCGTCGGCCCTGGGATTCGTCGTACTCAATCCACACGCGAGTGCCCGTGAGGAGGCGCTTGGCATTGTCGGAGGCCTCAGGTCCGTAGCACTCGACGCCGACCGTCGGGTGCACGGTCTCAGGTGTGTCGATGCCGATGAGGCGGATGCTCTCCTCGCCCCACGGCATGGCCACGCGCACCGTGTCGCCATCGACGACGCGCACCACGTCGAAGGGTCCCTCAAGCGCCTCGATCGGCAGCACCGTGAGCAGGTGGGGCGGGGTCGAGGTTGTCATGGTCGGGCGCGGGGCGGGCACGACCGCAGCGGTGGAGGACGCCGAACTCCGAGGCGTCTTTCCGAGGAGCTGGTTGACGGTGCAGCTGACCATCCCCACGGCGATGGCCCCGATGACGATGAGTCCGACGAGAGTCCCCAGGACCGGCACTCGTCGACGTCCGAAGCGCATGCCGTCATCCTGCCTGAGGGGACTGACGGATGCCGGAGCGTGCCTGCCGTCATCCCCAGCAGGGACAGCCTGCGGCGCGATGTCGTGGCGAGGGACTAGCGTCTGCGCCATCAGATGAGAGGCGGTCCCCGTGCCCCGAGATGAGTGGCGATGAGCACGATGGGCGCACCGACGGCCGGTGGGAGTGCCCGTGGCGGACGACCGGACCGACCCCCGGTCCCGGTCCCGGTCCCCGCGGAGGCCGGGGCCATTGCCGAGGATCGCGCCTGGTCGGCGACGGCGATCGAGGATTTCCTCGGCTGCCCGCTGCGCTACTGGTGGCAGCGCGTCCTGCGCTGGTCGACCCCGACCACCGCGCAGCAGGTCGTGGGGACCATCGTCCACGGCATGCTCGAGGACCTGCTCGCGCTCCCGGCCCATGAGCGATCGCGGGACACCTCGCTGGAGATGCTCAAGGCGTCCTATCGGCGTGAGATCGAGCGGTTCGAGAATGCGCATCTGGACCGCACGGTGGTGCGCGATGGCTGCGCGGCAGCGCTGGAGTCCTACTGGGAGACGGAGGATCCGGGCGCGGTTGTCGTCGCCCCCGATGGGCTGGAGCGCGCCGTTCCCGCATCCCTGCGCGGCCTGCCGTTCGTCGGCTATGTCGATCGGCTGTCCGAGACCGACCTCGGACTGCGGGTGACCGACTACAAGACCGGTTCCGGGAAGCCCCGCTACTGGTGGCCGAAGTGGCGCCAGCAGCTCCTCTACGCCGCTGCCCTGGAGTACGCCGACCAGCCGGTGGCCGAGGTGCAATTGCTCTTCCTCAAGGATGCGCGGGCGGTCACCCGACCCGCGTATCCGGCCGCGGTGTCCCGTGCGCTCGCGGACATGGAGATCGCGCATGAGCAGCGAGCCGTCATGGTGGCGGACTCGGTGTGGGAGGCCCGGCCATCAGTCCTGTGCGGCTACTGCGATTTCCGAGCGGTGTGTCCCGGGGTGAAGTCATCCGCACCCCAACCGGGCACGTCCACCAGCGATGCCCGTCTTGTGGAGCTCGGGCTCACCAAGCGTCTCGATGACCGAACGTCGCGGGTGGTCCCCGCGTGACGGCGAGCATTCCGGA
>CAZLHZ010000036.1:0-9159 GCA_964559285.1 uncultured Actinomycetes bacterium
CGGTCCATGCTGCAGAGCGAGCCGCTCAAGATTGCGGCGGCGCGGGTCTACAAGTCGGCGGGAATCACCAATCCCCGTCGCCAGTTCGATGTGGCCGAGCTGCAGGAGCCCTACACCTGCTTCGAGCTCAGCTACTACGAGGGACTCGGGCTGTGTCCTGAGGGTGGGGCAGCCGAGCTCATCGCCTCGGGTGCGACCCAGATGGACGGGGACATCCCGGTCAACCCCTCGGGCGGATGCATGGGGGCCAACCCCATCGGGGCCACTGCCCTCATTCGACTGGCCGAGGCAGCCATGCAGGTGACGGGTAAGGCCGGAGCCTACGGGATCCCCGGTGCCGAGCTTGCCCTCGTGCAGGCGGGTGGCGGGTGGGCCAACCTCCGCGGTGTTGCTGTTGTCGGATCTGCCAAGGACTAGGAGCGGATCATGAAGAGTGAATCAATGCTCGCGATGAGCGCCCAGCTCACGATGCCCTACACGCTCACGGCGGGACCGGCCGCCGGAACGTTCCTGGCGGAGCTGGCCAACAAGCGCATCCTCGGCTCCACATGCGAGGAATGCCATCGGACACGGGTCCCGTCGCAGGACTTCTGTGGAGACTGCGGCAGCGATCGCAAGGCCGTCGTGGCCATGCCCGAGACGGGCACGCTCACCGGCTTCACCCTCACCGATCAGGGCATCGTGGCGCTCATCCTCATCGACGGGGCCGATGTGCCACTGCTTCACAACATCGTGGACGCGACGGCCTCCAGCCTGTCGGTGGGCGATCGTGTGACAGCTGTGTGGGCCCATGAAGCAGCCGGCACGGTGAAGGACCTGCTGGGCTTCGCCCCATCACCGGGAGCACCGATTGGGACGGTCAGCCCCGCTGGTGACACGGCAGCCCCCATTGAGCAGCAGAACTACACCATGCGGCTGGAGTTCGAGCACGCCTATGGCCACTACTACGGATCCCTCTTCGACGGAATCCGCAACGACCGCCGCATTCGCGGAGTGCGCTGCTCGGAGTGTCGCAACGTCCTCGTGCCGCCACGGGAGAACTGCGATGTCTGCATGGCACCCACGGATGACTGGATTGATGTGCCAGCGACGGGTGTTGTCCAGGCCTGCTCTGTCGTCCATATCGAGTTCACCGGTCAGCGAATCAAGCCGCCCTACGTCTATGCCGAGATCGTCCTTGACGGCACTGCGACGCGGCTCATCCACACGGTGGGCGGACTGTCCGCCGAGGATGCCCGCGCTGGGGGAGTCCGACCCGGATCTCGGGTGCGTGCCGTGTGGAGTGATCGCACGACCGGAAGCCTCGCAGACATCGACTACTGGGAAGTGGTGTGACCTCCGTGAGCAGCGCACAGGAGAGTGACGGCCCCGTTCTCATCGTCGAGGTCTCAGCCGGGGTGGCCACGCTCACCCTCAATCGGCCCAGTGCGATGAATGCGCTCAATGCCGAGCTGAAGGATGCATTGGCTGCATGGCTGCGTGATGCGCGTTACGACACGTCACTGCGTGCTGTCGTCATCGAGGGGGCTGGGAAGGCCTTCTGTGCAGGCGGTGACCTCTCCGAGATGGATCCGGGACGGGCACCGGAGGTGGCGCGGGCACGTCAGGACAAGCTCCTGCGTGACGTGATCCTCCCGTTGACGACACTGCCTCGGCCGGTCATCGCGAAGGTCCACGGCCATGCGCACGGTGCTGGCCTGAGCCTTGCCTTGGCCTGCGACATCGTCGTCGCTGCCGAGGACGCACCGATGTCCCTGAGCTTCGTGCATCGCGGACTGGTCCCCGACTGCGGTGTCCTCTACTTCCTCCCCCGGCTCATCGGAACAGCCCGTGCCAAGGAGTTGCTGCTCACTGGTCGCCGCTTCACGGGCGTGCAGGCTCAGGCGATGGGCATGATCGCCCACGCGGTGCCTGCCGACGCCCTCAACGACACGGTGGCTGGCCTCGCTCACGACCTGGGCCAGGGTGCGACGGTCGCCCTCGGCCTGACGAAAACCCTTGTGAACGAGTCGTGGGAGTCGGGACTCGAGCAGGCGGCATCTGTGGAGGCCATGGCGTCGGCGATCAGCCGTTCGACGGCAGACCACCGCGAGGCGCTGGATGCCTTCCGGGAGAAGCGCACCGCAGCCTTCGGCGGTGCCTGAGTCGATGCGGGAAGCCGTCATCGTGTCGGCGGTGCGCAGTCCCTTTGGGAAGGCACACCGCGGCTCATTGACGTCCCTGCGGCCGGATGACCTCAGCCACCAAGTGGTGGGGGCGGCCCTTGCCCGTGTGCCCGGCGTGGCGGAGATGTCGATCGACGATCTCATCGTCGGCTGCGCCGTGCCCAGTGGTGAGCACGGCGACAACATTGCCCGTCGCATTGCTGTCCTCATGGGTCGTGACGATGTCTCCGGACTCACCGTCAACCGCTTCTGCGCGTCGAGTCTGGAGTCAGCTCGCATCGCTGCCAACGCGATCCGTTCCGGTGAGGCGACGGCCATCGTGTCCGCCGGGGTTGACTGTGTGTCGCGATATGCGCAGGCTGACGACAGCGCCCGTCATCCTGCATTCGATGCGGCACAGCAGCGGTCCGAGACACGAACTGCAGCATCGATGTCGTGGACTGACCCTCGAGCCGAGGGTGGCCTGCCCGACATCCATATGTCCATGGGCCAGACAGCCGAGAACGTCGCGCAGATCGCGGGAGTGTCCCGTGAGGAGCAGGATGCCTGGGCCCTGCTGAGTCAGCACCGCGCCGGTCAGGCTCAGGCCAGTGGCTTCCTCGGTCGCCTCATCGCGCCCATTCGCACGCCCGAGGGCGCGATCGTGGACACGGATGACTGCATTCGCCCGGCATCAACTGCTGACGGTCTCGCGGGGCTGGTCCCGGTCTTCCGCGAGGGCGGGTCGGTGACGGCTGGGAACTCATGCCCTGTCAACGATGGCGCTTCGGCCGTGGTCGTCATGGATCGCACCCGCGCTGAGGCTCTCGGCGTCACCCCCCTCGCCCTCATCCGGGGCACGGCCACGTCGGCCCTGTCTCCAGAGATCATGGGGCTCGGCCCGGTGGAGGCGACACACAGGCTCCTGGAGCGCCATGGGATGACGATCGGGGATGTCGACCTGATCGAGATCAACGAGGCGTTTGCCGCCCAGGTTGTCGCCTGCCAGCGGGCACTTCAGATCGATGCCGATCGGCTCAACGTCCACGGTGGAGCGATCGCAATCGGCCATCCCTACGGCGCCACCGGTGGCAGACTCCTCGCGACGCTCATCGAGAGCCTCCGGGAGTCGGATGGGCACCTCGGTGTGGCGACCATGTGCGTTGCCGGAGGCCAGGGTGTCTCGATGCTCGTCGAGCGACTGTCGTAGAAGCACATCCCATGACACAGATGAGGGAGTCAGCATGAACTGGTCTGGTGCATTCATTGACTGCGAGATCCCGTGGCCGACGACCAGCAATGTGCGCATCTTCGATCTCGCGCTGCGGCTTGAGCCGGGAATGCCGAAGCACCCCTACCACCCGCCGTACTCCTTTGTCCTGGCGAAGCGGCATGGGGAGAGCAACTATGCCAACGGCGTCTCCTCCGCGATGGAGCTGTTCGCGATGGGAGCCCACGTCGGTTCTCATGTCGATGCCCTCGGGCACATCGGCTACCTCGGTGAGGGTTACGCCGGAGTCGACGTCGTCCAGGAGCAGAGCCCGACCGAGGGGCTCTATCGCAATTCGACGGAGGACATCCCCCCGCTCATCGGTCAAGGCCACCTCCTCGATGCCGAGAAGCTCTTCGGGCGGCAGTTGACCCCGGCCGATGGAATCGGACCCGAGGAGCTTGAGGAGTGGTTCGCCACCCGGGAGCAGCCCCGGGCGGGCTCAGTGTTCCTCGTCCGTACCGGGTGGCTGCGGCACTGGCCGAATACCGAGGCCTACATCGGCATCCAGACCGGGCTGCCCGGAGTGACGCGTGCCGGCGCGGAGTGGCTGTCCGAGCGCGGCATCATCGCCGGTGGCTCTGACACCATGAACTTTGAGCACAAGCCGGATCCGTCCGTCGTCTCCTTGACCGTCCACGTCCACTTCCTCGTGGAGCGTGGCATCTACATCATGGAGTCACTCAACCTCGATCCCTTGGCAGCTGCCGGGGTCACCGACTTCCTCTTCATGGCGCTGCCCCTGCGCCTCAAGGGCGGCACCGGTTCACCCCTGCGTCCGATCGCCGTGGTTTCCCAGTAGTCAGGCACCGACCCTCCATCGAAGGACGGACTTCATGTCTATGACACCGCACGAGATCCGCCAGCTGCTGGACATCCTCATCACGTCAGGCTGGGACGAGGCGCTGGTGACCGTCGGCGACGTCACCGTGGCTGTGGCGCGCAATGGTGCCACGCTCCCCACGGCAGGTGCCGCCCCCACAGTCGCCTTCACTCCGGCTCCACCGACGAGTCGCCTCGAAGCAGCTGCCCCGACACCGCCGCCCCCGTCATCATCGAGTGCGGCGGCTCCCGCGAGCCCTCCTGCCGGGGGCATCGTCGTCGGCTCGCCCAGTGTCGGCACCTTCTGGCGGGCACCTGAGCCGGGTGCGGCCCCCTTTGTCGAGGTCGGCCAGCGGGTGGAGGCGGGCCATGAGCTGTGCATCGTCGAAGTCATGAAGCTCATGAATCGGGTGCAGGCACCGACGGCGGGGATTGTCACCCACGTGCATCAGAACAACGGTGACGCGGTCGAGTTCGACTCCCCACTGTTCACGATCCAGCCCGAGTAGGCCCGATGCGCCGGGTGCTCATTGCCAATCGCGGGGAGATCGCCGTCCGCATTGCCCGAGCCTGCTTCGATGAGGGACTCGAGTGCGTCGTCGCAGCATCAAGTGCCGATGCCGGATCTCTGGCAGCACGCATGGCGGACGACAAGGTCGTCATCGGTCCGCCTCCTGCCAAGGACAGCTATCTGCAGGTGGAGCGGATCATCGCTGCGGCGCTCACCAAGGGCTGCGACACTGTCCACCCTGGATACGGCTTCCTGTCGGAGCGCGCTGAGCTGGCTGATGCCTGTGCTGAGGCTGGGCTCACCTTTGTCGGTCCGCCCGGAGATGTCATGCGGCGATCCGGCGACAAGCTGCGGGCGCGCGAAGTAGCCGCGTCACTGGGCATCCCCACGGGCGGGGGAACGCCCGCCCTCGCCAGTCTTGACGAGGCGATCGCACGCGCCGAGGAGATCAACGCCTACCCACTGATCCTCAAGGCATCAGCGGGCGGCGGGGGCCGTGGCATGACCATTGTCCGAGGTGTTGACGATCTGCGGCGCTCATTCGAGGTGTCCCGCAACGAGGCACTCCAGGCGTTCGGGGACGGCACGGTCTATCTGGAGCGCTACATCGAGAAGGCACGTCATGTTGAGGTGCAGATCCTTGCTGACACGCATGGCAACGTCATTCATCTGGGGGAGCGTGACTGCAGCGTCCAGCGACGCCACCAGAAGCTGATCGAGGAGGCACCTGCGGCCCTCCTGCCATCGGGGGTCGCTGAGGGCGTGCGAGATGCCGCCGTGAGGCTGTGTCGGGAGCTGTCCTATGTCGGAGCCGGAACGGTGGAGTTCCTCGTCGACATCGATCGAGGTGACTTCATCTTCCTTGAGCTGAACGCTCGGGTGCAGGTGGAGCATCCGGTGACCGAGATGATCACCGGCATCGACATCGTCCGGATGCAGCTGCGGATCGCTGCCGGAGAAGTCCTGCCCGTCCGGCAGGAGTCGGTCATGATCTCCGGGCACAGTCTGGAGTGCCGCATCAATGCCGAGGATCCGCGTCTGGACTTCCGCCCCAACCCCGGTCAGATCGACGAATGGGTGCCGCCACTCGGGGAGGGGGTGCGAGTCGACACCTATGTGCAGCCGGGGGTGAGCATCCCCCCGTTCTATGACTCCATGGTCGCCAAGGTCATCGTCCATGACGTCACCCGTGAGGCCGCCCTGCAGAAGATGTCCCGTGCCCTGTCGCACCTGCGAGTCAGTGGGATCACGACGACGAAGGATCTCCACGCCGCGATCATCGCCAACCCGGATTTCGCTGCGAGCCCGACGAGCACACGCTGGCTGGAGTCGTCGTTCCTGACGACGTGGCTGGCGGAAGAAGTGAGGAGCCCATGAGCACGATCGAGTTCGTCGACCAGACCCTGCGGGATGGGCAGCAGAGCCTGTGGGGTCTGCGCATGCGTGCCTATCAAGCTGCCAACGCCCTGCCGGACATCGATCGCACGGGATTCCACGTTGTCGATCTCACCGGCGCGGGATGCTTCACGGTGCTGCTGCGCCAGTTCCGAGATGACCCATGGGCGTCCACGGACTTCCTCGTCAAGAACCTGCCCAACTCCACCGTGCGCTCTGGCCTTCGGACGATCAGCGTCATCGGGTTTGCCCACACTCCGGAAGTGATCATCGACCTGTGGGTCAAGACGATGATCAAGCATGGAGTCACGAGCTTCTGGCTCTACGACTGCCTCTATGACCTGCCGACGATGAAGCGGCTCGTGGACGTCATCCACGCCCACGGCGGGCAGGCCCTGCCGGCGATCATGTATGGCCTCACCGACCTGCACGATGATGCATTCTTCGCTGCCCAGGCACGCGAGATGGCCAGCTGGCCGGGAGTGCAGTCGATCTACGTCGAGGATGCGGCCGGGGTCCTCACTCCCGAGCGTGCCCGCACCCTGCTTCCGGCCATTCGGGCAGCGGCCCCGGGGATCTTCCTGGAACTGCACTGCCACAACACGACCAATCTTGCACAGCACAACTACATCGAGGGCATCAAGGCGGGCTTCAACGCCTTCCATACAGCCTCGCGCCCGATGGCGAACGGGCCCTCCCTTCCCTCCATCGAAGGCATGCTGCCGATCCTGGAGCACATGGGCCATGATCATCGGATCGATGTCAGTCGGCTGGAGCCGGTGGCGCAGAACTTCCTCTGGGCCGCCACTGAGGCGGGCTACGAGATCGGCCAGCCGGCCGAGTTCGACCCGCGCATCTATGACCACCAGCTGCCCGGTGGGATGACCGGGACGCTCAAGATGCAGCTTGAGCAGCACGGCATGAGTGGTCGACTGGCGGAGGTGCTCGCGGAGATCCCTCAGGTGCGTCAGGAGCTGGGGCAGCCGATCATGGCGACCCCGTTCTCACAGTTCGTCGGGATCCAAGCCCTCCTCAATGTCGTGACCGGGAGCCGCTACTCCATGGTGCCGGACGAGGTCGTGCACTACGCCCTCGGCCACTATGGAGCTCTGCATCGCCAGGTCGACCCCAGCGTCATGGATCGCATCATGAGTGTTCCTCGCGCTGCGGAGATCGCACGTTGGGAACGACCTCACCCCACACTGACCGAGGTGCGCGCCCTCTACTCCAGCGGCATGTCGGATGAGGAGCTGCTGCTGCGCTTCATGACCTCGGACGTTGAGGTCGATCAGATGATCGCGAAGGGCCCGATCCGCACCGATCCGGATTCGACGTCTGTCGGTTTGGTCCGACGTTTGAGCACCCTTGCCGATCAGCGTGACAGCCCCACGACGATCTCGATCGCAACGCCTGAGGTGTCCATTCGAGTCTCCCGCCGTTCCTGATCCCTGGCCCGCACCCGTAGCCCGCGCTCATAACGAACTGATAAACCATCTGACAAACCATCTGACAAACAAACGTCGGTTTGGCAACATCACCCCCGGAGCGATGCCGCACCAGCACGTGCGGTGACGAACGGCAGGAAGGGGGATTGGTGAGCGAGCGAGTGACGGTCGGCCTGATCAACACGTTCGGCAATCCCCGGCAGTGGCGTGCTCCGTGGAACGAGAGATACGCCGGCCAGCTCGAGCAAGCTGAATGGATTGATCGATCCCTCGCGATCGATGCGATCTACGTCAGCGAGCACCACTTCTATGACGATGGATACTGCCCGTCCCCTCTCATCATGTGCGCGGCACTCGCTGCTCGCACCTCCCGCATCGAACTCGGCACCAATCTCATTCAGGCGCCTCTGCATCATCCGGTGCGGCTTGCGGAAGAGACCCTTCTCATTGACGCACTCAGTGGTGGACGGATGCGCCTCGGACTCGGACAGGGCTACTTCTGGCAGGAGTTTGAGGGGCTTGGCGTATCCCTGAAGGATCGGCCCAGTCGGACGGAGGATGCCCTCGACATTCTGCGTCAGGCCTTCTCGGGTGAGCCGTTCAGCTTCAGCGGTCGGCGTACGACGATTCCGCGCATTACGGTGACCCCTCCTCCGATTCGCCCGGGAGGTCCGCAGATCTGGATGGGTGCCAATGCCCCGAAAGCCGTGGAGAGGGCGGCTCGACTCGCTGACGGTTTCCTGGCCTTCGACCTGGCAACAGCCGATGTCTATCTCGAGGCCTGCCGGCGACTGGGCAAGCCTCTTCGGGAGCAGCGACTCAACGCAACCTACTGGGCGATTATCGCCAACGATCCTGAGCGTGCCTTTGCCCATGCAGGTCCGCACTGGATGCACCTGCTCAATGAGTACATCGATCGAGAGGCTTTCGTCGGGCTTGATCCGCCGCTGACCTCACCATTCACTGATCCGCAGAAGGCTCTCGGCACGGGGCTGCTCATGCTGGCCGATGCTGAGGGCGCCATTGCGGAATTCAACCGCATGATCGGCCGAGGGTGCATCGACATCAACCTCGTGACCCAGATGCCGGGTGAGCCTGTCGACCAGATCAATGAGCGACTGGAGTACCTCAGCAATCGAGTGATTCCCAGGTTGAAGGAATCAGATCACCCGGCACTCATTGATCGTCGCGCGACCCAGATCGAGGTCGCAGCCATGCGCACCCCGTGCGCCACTACAGCTCCCATCGGGGACAGCACTCCCGGTGGGGATTCGCGGGGTAGGTCACCCCGTCCAACAGAAGGGATATGACATGCAGATGCGAAAGTGGCACGGCCGTTCAGCCGTGCTGGCCGGATTCACGGTGGCCGCAATGCTCATCTCCGCCTGCGGTGGCGGTGGCGGTGGTGCATCAAGCAGCACCGCGGCACCGAGCACCTCAAGTGGTCCTACCTCGAGTGCGGCTGCTCCGTCGATCGATGTCGGCACGGGCACCATCACGCCGAACAACACCGGCCGCATCGCCTACATCGTGCAGGCAGGCAAGACGTTCTCCTACACGAAGGCGCAGGCC
>CAZLHZ010000036.1:9169-11209 GCA_964559285.1 uncultured Actinomycetes bacterium
AGGGTGAGGAGCTCGGTGTTGCGGTGGACATCTTCTGGACGGATCTGGACTCCGCCAAGGAGCTTGCCAACTTCCAGCAGGCCTTCACCAGCGGGAAGTACGGCGGCATCATCATCCACCCGCTCTCCAGCCAGCTGTGCAAGCAGATCGGGGAGGAGACGGTCCAGCGCCAGGTGCTCGTTGAGGTCGTTGGCAATGCCCTCTGCAACGACGGCACCGGCATCGGGGAGGAGCTGTGGGCTCCCGGAACCATCAGCTACATGGGTGGTACCAACGGAGTCGATGGCATCACGGATCTGCTCAACAAGTCGGCCGAGATGAAGCCCGGACCGCAGAAGGTCCTCCTCGTGATGGGCATTCAGGGGCACCCCTCGACCGTGGCGTGGGAGACGGCCTACAAGGCCTTCGCCGCGGCACATGCCGACTGGACTCTCGTGAACACGGTCTACACCGACTTCACGACTCCGGGTGCCTTCTCCACCGTTCAGAATGCGCTGCAGGCGAACCCCGATGTGACCATGGCGTTCTCGCTCTACGTCGACGTCACCGCAGGTGCAGCCAAGGCCATCGAGGCGCAGGGGCTCAAGGACAAGATCTCGCTCTTCGAGAATGGCGGTGGCAGCACGGTCTCCGTCGAGCTGATCAACAAGGATTCCGAGGTCGGCAGCCTGCCCGCCTACCCGGCATCCCTGGGTTCCTCGGGAGTCGAGGTCATGGTGGCGGCCCTCAAGGGGGTCCAGCCGCCGAAGTTCATCCCCGGTGACGGCAATCCGGACTACACCAAGATCGGCGTCGTCACCAAGGAGAACGTGGCGACCTTCGCACCCCAGTGGTGATCATCCGCTGACTGACGACTGACTGGTGTGTGCGGTCTGAGGACCGCACACACCAGTCGGCGCAATCGACAAAGGACTGGTGATGTGGACATGACGACCGATCCATTCATCCGGCTGGACCATGTCTCCCGGACCTTCGGTGCCACCAAGGCTGTCACCGATGTCTCCATGGACCTAGCGACACCCGGCCAGATCCACGCGCTTGTAGGCGAGAACGGCGCTGGCAAGTCGACCTGCCTCGGCATGGCCGCCGGCCGAGTCGCGCCGACGAGCGGACGGATTCTGGTGCAGGGCTCAGAACTGGTGACCGGATCTCCGCGGGCTGCCAAGGCGTGTGGGATTCATGCGATCTACCAGGAGCTGACAATTGTCCCTGCACTATCCCCGGAGGCGAATGTCTTCCTTGGAAACGTCAGGGCTCGAGGTGGCTGGCTTGACGAGAAGGTGATGCGAGCCGTCTACGAGGAGCTCTGCCTCCAGCTTGGTGTCACCCCCCTTCTTCGTCGCAGTGGGGGTCTCTCGGTGGCGGATCAGCAGATTCTGGAGATCATGCGCGCCCTCAACTCCGATGCTCTTGCGATTCTCTTCGATGAGCCGACCGCCTCGCTGGCTCACGCCGAGCGCGAGTCGCTCTTCCGCACCATGCACCAGCTCCGAGACAAGGGAATCTCCCTCGCGCTCGTGAGCCACAATCTCGACGAGGTTCTTGAGAACAGTGATGTGGTCTCGGTGATGCGCGATGGACAGCTCATCGACACCAGACCCTCAACTGAGTGGACGAAGGGGGAGATGGTCAAGGCCATGCTCGGCGGGCACGCCCACGGTGGGGCGATTGCCGCGGGTGAGCAGGGGCGCCGAGCGAGGGTCCAGAAGTCGACCCCAGCAGTTCTCAAGGTGACAGATCTTGCCTCTCCCGGTCTGCTCGAAGACATCTCCTTTGAACTGCGCGAGGGGGAGATCCTGGGGATCGCCGGGCTTGTGGGCTCGGGGAGGACGTCACTGCTGCGCGCCCTAGCCGGACTTGATCCGCGAGCCACCGGCCAGGTGAGCATCTCCGACTCATCACGAGTTCCGCGAACGGTCGTGGAGGCGCGTCGCCGAGGAATCGCGCTGCTGCCAGAGGACCGCAAGGGTCAGGGTCTCCTGCTCATGCGCAGCGGGGCGGACAACATCACCCTCGGCGAGTGGAAGGACCTCGCGCGGG
>CAZLHZ010000037.1:0-11127 GCA_964559285.1 uncultured Actinomycetes bacterium
CAACACTCTCGAAGGACGAGGGTTGGTACGCCGCGAGCGAGCGCCTGACGATGGTCGGCTCGTGCTGGTGACGCTGACCCCCTCGGGAAGTCGGATGATCCGTCGACTGTTCCCCAAGATCAACCGTGCCGAGCAGGAGGCCACAGCCCTGCTGACGCAGGGTGAGCAGGAGACGGCCGCAGAGTTCCTGCGCAAACTGGTGCTCGCAACAACCCCGGACGCCCGCGAGGAGTAGCGCTCACGGGTGAGCGGTGCGCAGGAGGGTCATCTGGTCGGGATCGGTGTCGTAGGTGTCCTCTGGATGCCACTGCACTCCTGCGGCCCATCCGGACGAGGTGATCGACACGGCCTCGATCGTGCCGTCATCGGCGTACCCCACAGGGGTCATGCCAGCACCGAGAGCGTCGATGCACTGGTGGTGGTAGCACGAGCAGGTGACGGTGGCGCCGGTCAGCCCGACAGCCGCAGCACCGTCGGTCAGCCGCACCGTGTGGACGTGGTGTCGATGTCGGTTCGGCATGTCGACGATGAGCGTGCCGCCGCGCAGGGTGTTGACGACATGGAGTCCGCGGCAGATCGCGAGCAGAGGAAGGGCGTTGTCGAGGGCATAGCGCGCGAGACTCAGGTCTGACTCATCCTGTAGATCATCGACGTCGTAGAGCGAGGGGTCGCTGCTGGCATGGCCGTAGCGCTGCGGGTTGACATCCCCACCGCCGGGCAGAAGCACACCGTGAACACCCGCGAGACGGTTGGCCCAGTCGTGGGCGTCGACGCCGGGTGCTGGCAGCATCGTCACCGGATCACCGCCAGCGGTCCACACGGCCTCGGCGAGACGCCGCGCAGTCACCAGACCCTGGTAGCGCAGGGCACTGGCGGAGGCGGTGAATCGGCCCGGGATCGCGATCCTTGGTCGTGCCATGGGACCCTCCTTCGATCCACGCCAGTCTGTCGGACAACCGTATCCGTTCGGCTCCGAACGATCTATGATGTCGGCCAATCGAGGGAGGTGGCATGTCGTTCATCACCGTCGCCGGGGTCGATGTCGACACCCGGCACTGGATTGGCGGGCAGCGTGTTGCCTCCGCGGATACGTTCGATGATGTGTCGCCGGTGGATGGCCGACTTCTCGGCCGGCTGAGCCGCGGTGGACAGACCGAGGCGGATGCAGCTGTGGCGGCAGCGCGGGCGGCCTTTCCCGCATGGGCCCGCCTCACCCCGCAGGAGCGGGCCGTCATCCTGCACCGGGTAGCAGACAGCGTGGAGGCGCATCTGGAGGAGCTCGCCCAGATCGAAACCCTCGACAACGGCTCGCTGCTCCGCTCCCATCGCCGCGGGGTCATGCCGCGCGTGGCCATGAACATCCGGTTCTTCGCCGACTACGCCGTCGAGCGCCTGCATCATCCCGTGTTCGAGACCCGGGGCCATGAGAATCACGTCTCGTGGGATCCCTCAGGCGTCACCGTCATCATCACGCCGTGGAACGCCCCTCTCATGCTCGCGACCTGGCGCATCGGCCCGGCTCTCGCCTCCGGTGACACGGTGATCCTCAAGCCGCCGGAGTGGGCTCCGCTCACCGCGTCCTACTTCGCCGACCTCGCGCATGAGGCGGGTCTTCCGCCGGGTGTCTTCAATGTCGTGCAGGGCCTCGGGCCGGAAGCTGGTGCGCCGCTCACGGCCCACCCGGACATCGCGCGCATCTGCTTCACCGGGTCGGTGCCGACTGCGAAGGTCATCGCCCATGCCGCTGCGGACAACCTCACCCCGTGTTCCTTCGAGCTCGGCGGGAAGAGTCCGACGGTCGTGCTGGACGATGCGGATCTGGACCTCGCGGTCGATCTCGCCATTGAGCAGTACGACAACGCAGGTCAGGTGTGCCTCGCGGGCACGCGGCTGCTCGTTCAACGCGGAATTGCTGACGCCTTCACGGAGCGGTTCATCGCCCGCGCCGCGGCCATTCGGCAGGGAGACCCTCGGGATGAGGAGACGCAGATCGGCCCCAATATCCACCTGCGGCACGTCGAGCGGGTTCAGGGATTCGTTGATCGCGCCGTGGCCGCCGGAGCTCGGGTTGTCTACGGCGGCAAGGTCAACAGCGAGCTCGGTCCCCACTACTTCAAGCCCACGCTCATCCGTGATGCCCCGGCCGGCAGCGAGATCCTCACCAGTGAGGTGTTCGGACCGGTTCTCACGATGCAGGTGTTCGACACCGATGATGAGGGACTGGAGATGGCCAACTCCACGCAGTTCGGTCTGGCCGCCTGCGTCGTCACCGGCAGCCGCACCCGCGCCGAGGCCTTCACTCGCCACCTGGTGGCAGGGACGATCTGGGTGAACTGCTTCTTCGTCCGCGACCTCGCGGCGCCTTTCGGCGGATCGCGGAAGTCCGGCATCGGACGCGAAGGCGGCGTGTGGTCCTTTGACTTCTACGCCGATGTCAAGAACACGGTCTACTCACCGCACGGCTGGACGAGCTAGGAGACTGCCATGGGCGAGGTTGTTGCTGCGGGACTGCTGTCACATGTCCCCACGATCATGCTGCCCCGCGAGACCCGACTCGCGCTCAATGAGGGCCGGGAGATCTCTCTGGTGCCGGCCCTGCACAAGCTGCGTGCCGACCGGTTCGAGACTCTGGACTACGACACGGTCATCGTCCTCGACTCCCACTGGTTCACCACGGTTGAGTTCGTCGTCACCGCGCAGTCTCGACGGGCGGGGCTCTTCACCGCCGAGGAGCTGCCCCGGGGCATGTGCCGAATCCCCTACGACTGGAAGGGAGACCCGCAGCTGGCTCAGGCCATTGCGGATCAGGCTGATGCTCACGGCACGTGGATCACACCGATCGATGATCCCTATCTGCCGCTCTACTACCCGTCGGTGAACCTGTGGACCTACCTGGGCAAGGGTCTTGACGACAAGGCGTGGATCTCGATGAGTGTCTGCCAGACCGGCGACACCGAGGACTTCCTGCGGGTGGGCCGTGCGATCGCGGCGGCGATCGCTGCCACGGACCGACGCGTGATCCTCATCGCCACCGGCTCCATGTCGCACACCTTCTACCCCCTGCGAGAACTGCGCCAGCACGAGTCCAGCGACCCGTCGCACATCTTCAGCCGTGAGGCGTACGACGCAGACCAGCAGCGACTGCGCTGGTTTGCGGAGGGCCGCCACGATCTTGTCCTTGACACCATGGACGAGTTCCTGCGCGTGCGGCCCGAGGCCAGGTTCGCGCACTACCTCATGATGGCCGCGGCTCTCGGTGAGCGGGACTTCTGCGCACCGGGAGTGCAGATCAGCGACTACGAGAATGCGATTGGCACCAGTCAGGTGCACGTGTGGTTCGATCGACCGGCTGATGGCTGGTCGCGGAAAGGGCATGCCGCATGACTGAGTACCGCCGCATCCTGCTGGAGGGTTCCGCTGTCGAGGTCATCCGGCACGGGGACGAGTTGGTGGCCGGTGACGGCCGCACTGTCAGTGTCGAGGATGCGATCCACCTGCCACCGTGCCAGCCGACCAAGATCATTGCGGTGCACTTGAACTATGCGTCGCGCACGAAGGAGTTCATGACTCGCCTGCCACCGGCACCGACGTACTTCAGCAAGCCGGTGACCGCCCTCAACGCGCACAAGGGTGCCGTGGTGCGACCAGAGCGATGCAAGTGGTTGAACTACGAGGGCGAGATCGTCATTGTCATCGGACGCACCTGCCGCAATGTGTCGCCTCAGGAGGCAGGGGACTACATCGCGGGCTACACGGTCGGCAATGACTATGGGCTCCACGACTTCCGTGACACCGACGCCGGGTCGATGCTGCGCGTCAAGGGGTCAGACACCCTCGCGCCCATCGGTCCGGGACTGGTGACCGGCTGGGACTTCCGCAGCAAGGGGATTCAGACGCGAGTAAATGGTGTCGTCAAGCAGGACTCCACGACTGCGGAGATGGAGTGGGATATGCACTACCTCGTCGCGGACATCGCGCGCACGATCACGCTCGAACCCGGCGACATCCTGTTCTCCGGCACTCCGGC
Organism: uncultured Actinomycetes bacterium; assembly: GCA_964559285.1. GTDB lineage: Bacteria > Actinomycetota > Actinomycetes > S36-B12 > S36-B12 > CAZLHZ01. The sequence goes on from CAZLHZ010000037.1 coordinate 4,028, forward strand.
GTTCTCGCGCACGGTCTACCCCGGTGACGTCGTCGAGGTCGAGGTCGAAGGGCTAGGCACGCTGTCCAACACAATCGTGCAGGGTCCAGTGCCGATCCGTGAGGACTGCGGTGCTCAGCCCTCGGAGAGTGAGGAGGTCATCTCCACCGCTCAGGGCGGCGACTGGGAGTTCCGCGGCATCCGCACCCCGTCGAAAGACCTCTATCCCTCGACCGTGAAGGAGTCCTGACGTGACTGCATCACCGGGCTTCCTGCCCCCTTACACGCCGAGCGGTCGGAGCGCGGTCATCCCGGAGATGCCGTGGCACTACTCCGGCACCCTGCTCACGGTGGAGTACCGCACGGATCCGGCGAATGTGCGGGCGATCCTGCCGCCCGAGTTGGACCTCGCACCGCAGGACCCCGGTGCAGTCGCATTCATCTGGGCCGACTGGCAGTCGTGCAGCACCGGTGGTGCCGAGCTGCTCGATCCGGCGCGCGCCCAGTACCTCGAGTGCTTCGTTGTCGTGCGCGCGCAGTATCAGGGCGTGACCTACAGCCGCTGCGTCCTCATCTGGGTGACGACCGATTTCGCGGTCGCGCGCGGCTGGTTCCAGGGCTACCCCAAGAAGCTCGGCAGCGTGTTCGTCACCCGCCCCTACAGCCGTGGCAAGGCCACCGCGCATATTGCACCCGGCGGGACGTTCGGCGCCTCGCTTGCGGCGTACGACCATCGCCTGGCCACCGCGAAGGTGACCCTGCGCGAGCCGAGTCCGACGAACGGCTTCGTCAACGCGCACAAGATGGTGCATCACCGATTCATGCCCTCGCTGGTGCCGGGGGCGGGGATGACGATGGATCAGATCGTCACCATGGGTGGGATCGACGTGGACCTCGGCCAGCCGTGGGTCGGCGATGCGGAGTTGATGCTTGCGGACTCGCCGTGGGATGAGCCGGCATCCCTGCTGCCGGTCGACGAGATTATCGCGGGCTACTTTTGCGAGGTCGGCACGACCTTCAACGGTGGTGTGCTCCTCGCAGATCGATCACGCCCCGTCTGATCGGTCGAAGCCGAGGGCGTGCGCATCCTCGGCTGTGTCGATGTCGCGACCCGCATCCCAGACATCGGGCACCTCGACGATACGCAGTCCGCGGCTCAGGTCGGACGCCCTCGTGGCCTCGTGACTGGTCTGTCGCAGCACTGTGGTGAGGTACGCCGTGCACAGGTGCTGCCGTCTGTCGGTGACGAGCACCGCGGCCTCGACGTCACTGTCCGACGTGATCGCCGTGAGGAGGCCGGGAATGGCTGCGGCACCATGCGGTGCATCGCCTGCCAGCAGGATGACGATCGGCTCATGGATGCCCCCGATGACGGAGGCGACGGCACGCGCTGGCCCCTCGAACGGGATCTCGTCGCGAATGACGGAGACTCTGGGATCGGCGTACGCCTCATCAGTGATGTCCAGCGGTGTCGGGCCGACGATGACGACACGCGTCGGCGCCTGCGGCTGCACCGCGAGCGCTGCGGCGACGCAGGTGGCCAGGAGGCTGCGACCGTCAGCGCCGCGCCGCGCGAGCTTGCCCGGCAGTCGGCGTGCGCGACCACCCGCGAGCACAATGACGGCGTAGCGGATCGTCGTCGCGCCACTAGGGTCCTGCTCATGCGACTGCACGGTGCGATCTCACCCGACCTTCCCCTGCTCGTCGTGGCCCTCGAGGAGGAGGCTACGCACCTGCATGTGAGCGGCCTGCCGATCCTCGTCACCGGCGTCGGCAAGGTGAATGCGGCGATGGCCGTGGCGCAGACCCTGTCGCAGCACTCACCGCGTGCGGTCGTCAATATCGGCACGGCCGGTGCCCTCCACGATGGCCTCGCGGGCACGCACGTCATCGGTCGCGTCATTCAGCATGATCTCGATGGTGCCGCGATCCACGCGCTCACCGGGATTCACGCCAGTCCGGCTCTTGATGTGGCGGCCGAGGGGCTCACCCTCGCGACGGGTGATGTGTTCGTCAGCGACCCGTCGACACGCGCTCGTCTGGCGGAGTTGGCCCACCTCGTCGATATGGAGGGGTACGCCGTTGCCCGGGCCGCCTCCGCCGCGCTCATCCCCGTCACGCTGGTGAAGCAGGTCAGTGACACGGCGGATGACCGGGCGGGCCGAAGCTGGAAGGAGTCGGTCGAGGCCTGCGCCGTCGAACTCGGGATCTGGGTGCGGACCGTCCTGCTGGCGGACTGAAGGAACAGCGCCCCGGGGTGACGTGCTGTGCACAGACCGCTCCAGGGGGTGCAAGATCGGGGGGCCAGCAGACACACTGGAGTGGGCCCGCAGTGGCAGGCCCGGATCCGGGTTCGGATCGACAAGTCTCGGGAGTGTGCGATCAGCCTCCCGCACGATGGCCTGACGGCCTGGAGGCACGGTGTCTGACGACCGCGAGGACCGCCTCACCCGCCTGTTCGATGAGCATGCGGCTGCGGTGCGCCGCTATATCCGGCGACGCCACGCGGGTGAGGACACCGATGACCTCGTATCCGAGGTGTTCGTCATCGCCTGGCGCAAACTCGACGAGATCCCGACCGAGGCGGAACTGCCGTGGCTCTATCGCACCGCGTGGAACGTCCTCGCCAACCAGCATCGCAAGCCGCTGGCCGTTGTCGTGGCGGAGGTGCCGGAGCGGGCCGATGCGACCGATGTCGCCGACCGGGTGATTGAGGATCTTGCGCTCGCCGCAGCGTGGACGCAGCTGTCCGGCCGGGACCGCGAGGTGCTGCGGCTCGCTGCCTGGGAGGGGCTGGACGGCCCCGCACTGGCCGAGGCCCTCGGCATCGGTGTCGGCGGTGCGGCCGCGGCCCTGTCCCGCGCTCGGCAGCGGCTGACCGACGCCTATCGGGCCGCGACGGCGGAGGATCGCGCGACCGGGAGTGGGTCGAGTGCAAGGTCTCCCCTGCCCGCGACATAAGCGGGAGCAGGGACGCGGCATCGGCGTACCGCACCGCAGTCAGCAGACATGCACAGACATGCACAGACATGCACAGACATGCAGACAGCACGGATGCACAGACATGAGCAGGCAGGAACCGACGGGTTGCGCGACGTGCCGACCCGCATCGCACGCCACGGTCAGGAGAGACGATGAACACGCAGGAACCCACCGGGAACTCGGAGGCCTTCGAGGCGCTCGCCGCTGCCGATCCGGCCCTCGGACAGTCGGAAGATGCGGCCCGACTCGGACAGATCCGCGAGCGCGTGCTCGCGCGCACCCGCGCTGAGGATGCGGCGCAGGGGAGCGTCGACCGGAGGTTCCGGTCCCGCAAGCTCGCCTGGGTTGGGGGAGCGGCAGCGGCCTGCGCCCTCGTCGCGGTCGGTGGACTCGGTGGCGCCGCGATCAGCGCGGGTGGTGGGGGCGGCGGGCAGGTCGTCACCGCCGGCTCGCCGATGATGCCGACGATGGGCAACGGTGCCGGGAACGCGGCGGGCAGCACGGGTCGCGAGAGCGCTGCTGTCGCCGGTGACCTCGTGTCCCAGGCTGATGGGCGGGCTGGCGCCCCCGGCCTTGCCGCTGACGCGAAGGTGAGCTCGGGCATGTCGATGCCCTATGTCGGCTACTACGGGTGGCGCACGATCCTCGAGCCGGGATCGGGAATCACGGATGAGCCCGGCTCCGCGCCGGGGTACGCCTACACGATGGATGACACGGACACCCGACAGGTGGCCGCCTCGGTCGCTGCGGCGTTCGGCGTGAGCGGAGACCCGGTGTCGCAGGGTGGCGACGGGATGTCGTGGATGGTCGGGTCGATGGATGGCAGCGGTCCGCAGATCTGGGTCGGCGGCTGGGGCTCGATGGTCAACTGGAGCTACAACGACTCCTCGGCCTATGTCGCCTGCGACTACCCGACGCCGGAACCGAAGCCAGCGGAGGATGACGCGGCTGCGGGCTCAAGCTCCTCGGGAGGCGGCGTCTCCGCGGGAGAGCCCTCGCCGGTGTGCACCGAGGCGGGCACCCCGCCCACCGAGAAGGAGGCGCTGGCCCGGGCCAAGGACGCGCTCGCCGCCACGGGCGTCGATCCCGCCAATGTCGAGTGGGAGGTCTACCGCGACGACTACAACGCCTCGGTCACAGCCTGGCAGCTCGTGGGCGGTCAGCGCACCTCGATGGCGTGGACCTTCGCGTTCTCGCAGAACGGCAAGATCCAGTGGGCCAGCGGATTCGCGGCTGATCTCGTCGAGGTGCCGGCGTACCCCATCGTCGGGGCGCGCACGGCGATTGAGCGGATGAAGGACCCGCGCTGGAACTCGTTGCTCAGTGGCGGTCCGATGTACGCCGCGCGTGACGTGACTTCCTCTCCCGCTGCTCCGGCTAGCGGGGTCCAGGCCGGTGCGAGTGAGCCGGTGACGAAGGACGGCCGCCCGGTGATCTCGATGCCGGTGTCCACCGTCGTCATCGACAAGGCTGCGCTCGGACTCACGCAGTACACGCAGCCGAATGGCACCCTTGTCCTGGTCCCGGCCTATCTGCTCACGGCAGCGGACGGCTCGACCTGGTCGGTGCTGGCGATCACGGAGGACTACGTCGACTTCAGCGTCCCGCAGGGCTGAGGACGTGCTGAGCGCGGCTTGCCGCGCTCAGCACCGGTGACATGCGAAGGGCCGCGGCTGGGACATCCCGGCCGCGGCCCTTCGTCGTCTGCGCTGCGCCCGTCCCGTTGCCCGCGGACCTCTCCCAGCCCACCCCCCGCGGACAGATCCCGGGGGTCCCGCCCCCCGCGGACAGATCCCGTCCGTGTTGGCAGGAATCTGTCCGCGGGGGACAGGCGAGACAATCGCGGAGGAGGCGGGATTTGAACCCGCGGGACTTTCGTCCGACCGCTTTCAAGGCGGTTCCCTTAGGCCGCTCGGGCACCCCTCCTGGCGGCGCTCACGCTACCCCAGCCCACACCCCCGTCCCACACACCCAGCCCACACGCGCCAACGCCACGAGAGGGTTGCCGAGGTGATCGGTTCCGCGACCCTCCGGTTCCGTTGACGCGCCAGGCCAACGCCCCGGCGCGGTGCCAGCAGGTCGATCCGCGACACTATGACGCCACTCGACGGAAGGACTCCCATGGCGTACGGCGTCAACTCGATGGTGGCACCGCTGGAGCGGGTTGCCGTCCGCACTCCCTCCCGCCACAGCGACTACGCGTCCGCCCACTGGGCGCAGCCCCTCGACATCAACCTGCTCTTGCGGCAGCACGCCGACTTCGTCGACCTCCTCACCCGCCTCGGCTGCACGGTCGAGGTCCTCGACCCGATCGACGATCTCGCGGACTCCTGCTTCACCTACGACCCCGCATTCGTCGTCCCCGACGGCATCATCGAGTTGTCCTCCGCCAAGGCGGTGCGGGTGGGAGAGGGTGCTCGTCTGGTCGCCGACCTCGAGGCCCGCGGGGTTCCATGCATCGGACGGCTCACAGGAGAGGCTCGCGCTGACGGCGGCGACATGTTCTGGCTCGACGCCGCGACCCTCGCGGTCGGCCGGTCCTACCGGACCAACAACGCCGCCATCGCCCAGCTCCGCGATCTGCTCGCCGCGCGCGGCATCGACATCGATGTGTACGACGTCCCCCACGACCTCGGCCCCGAGTGGTGCCTGCACTTCATGTCCGTTATCTCTCCGGTCCGCGATCGACTCGCGGTCGTCTACGAGCGGCTGGCACCGGTGGCCCTGCTGCAGGAGCTCGCGCGCCGTGACATCGCCTGGGTGAGCGTCCCCGAGGAGGACTACGCGAGCCTCGGGTGCAATGTGCTCGCGGTGGCCCCGGGCACCGTCGTCATCGCCAGCGGCAACGACCGCACCGCCGAGCTCCTCGAAGCGCAGGGCGTCGACGTCCACGTCTATGCGGCGAGCGAGATCTCCAAGGGCGAGGGCGGACCAACCTGTCTGACCCGGCCGGTGCTGCGGCGCGCGTAGTCGTTCCTCGCGCGCTCAGCCCATCTCGAGCGACCACGCGCGCGCCCCGCCGACGAGGGCGATCGCATTGGGGACGATGACGATGTCCTCCCCCAGTTGGCCCATCTGCGCCGGGGTGAGGTGCGCTGCGTTGCCGCCACCGAGATAGAGCCGGTCCCAGAGGAAGACGGGGCGCAGCAGCTCGATCATTCGGCGTACCCGACGAGACCACAGCGCATTGCCCAGGCGCCGCCGCTCCCGATCGCCGACGTAGAGGTCGAACGGAATGCCGCCGCGCACCGGAGCCTGGGACATCTCCAGGTGCGGGGCGAGACGTCCGCTGTCGAAGAGCGCGCAGCCCAGGCCGGTGCCGAGGGTGAGGACGAGCTCGAGCCCCTCACCGCTGATCGCGCCCGCCCCGTGCACCTCCGCATCGTTGAGGACCAGCACCGGCCGATCGAACGCGACGTGCAGGGCCGCTCTCGCATCAAAGCCGCTCCACGCTGTCGCCAGGTCCGGGTCCACCGCCGATCGCGGGCCGCGTCGCGTGACGTAGTGCGGTGTCGTCACCACCCGACCGTGGCGGATCATCCCGGGGACAGCGCCTCAGACCCCAGAACCTCGGGCCTGTGGGTGGGGCTGGATGCCGGCGCTGAGGGTGACGACCACGCGATAGACGGTGCGCTCACGGGGGCGCCTGGAGCGGTAGTGATCCCGAGCTCCCGCCGCAGTGCCGCGAGGTCACTCGCGTCGGCCTGCACCGCGTCGGGCGCAATTGCAAGCGCGACCTCATAGTGCGGCAGTGCCTGCGCGGGTCGACCCGTCAACCGGTACGCGGCCCCCACCACCATGTGAAGTCGTGCGACCTGCGCCGGATCCACATCCTGGTGCTCCAGCGTGAACGCCCGCTCACCCCACGTGATGCACTCCTCATACTCGTCACGATCAAACGCCCGCACACTCATCATGCCGCCCGCGAGGAACGAACCCGCCTCGGCGGCACGCCGCATGAGCGCCACATTGAACGACTCACCCGGGTTCGGGTCAGGCTCTCGGTTCGCCAACCACTCCAGCATCCCCGCGTCCCCGAGATCCGCGGCCCGCCACCGCCACGCCTCCTGCTCCTCCACGTCACCACGCTCAAACGCCATGCGCCCCATCCACACCGCGCCCTCCGCACTGCCCGCGTC
>CAZLHZ010000038.1:0-781 GCA_964559285.1 uncultured Actinomycetes bacterium
TGCCGACCTGCTTCAGTGCCGCTGCTGATCTGCAGGCGGCGGCGACCGAGGATGCCCACGCCATCACCGATGCCCTCGATGCCCAGGAGGAGGCCGATCTGCGGCGCGCCTACGGTGAGGGGGCCGAAGGGGTGACCCCGGCGCGGATCAAGAAGCTGCTGTCCCGCCCGCTCAAGGATCTGCAGGACGCACAGAAGAAGCGACGCACCCGGGTGGTGCGCGATCAGGTGGATCGCGCTCTCGTCGACCTGCTCGGGCTCTACCGCGATGTCCTCGCGGTCCAGGTCGGCGCGACGGTCCCGCTCATCAATGAGGAGATGCGACCTCAGATCACCGCCCTGGCCGATCAGTCCGCGCAGGCGGACACCGCCCGACGGCTCGAGGCCCTCGGCCGGGGTCGACTGGCACTGCGGGCCAACGTTGCGACCCTGCTGGCGCTGGAGTCGACGATGGTGTCCCTCAAGGATCCGGGACTGCGTCCCTGAACCGCAGCGGCACCTCGGTCACGGGCACGTCCCGCGGATTCTGTGGCTGCCTGTCACAGGCCGCGAACTCAGCGTCAGCCGGGTTCGGCCGCCCGGGCCAGGCCGTGGGCGTAGGCGGTCATCGCCTCGACCGCCGGGTTGAGGACGTCCTCGGTGCTGCGGGCGATATCGGGGGCTGCGAGCAGGGTCGCCGCCGCGGCGAGCAGGGACTCGTAGGTCGCACACCCGCGGGCCAGTCGCCCGCGGACCTCTTCGGCGGCGGCGGTCGCGGCGCGGGCCGGCTCGGTTCCTGGCAT
>CAZLHZ010000038.1:791-10966 GCA_964559285.1 uncultured Actinomycetes bacterium
GACGACCATGCGATGCAGCAGCGCGAGGCGGTGCACCTGCCCGGCGAGCACCGGGGCGGCCTCGGCATCAGCACGCATGACCTCCGCGGCCGCCTCGGGATGCAGCTGTCGGATGGCAGGGACGATTCCGGACACCTGGGCGCGCAGGCGGGCCAGCCGCTCCGACTCCTCCGCCCCGATCGCCCCGCGCGGCAGCGGTGCGGGCGGTGGCACGGGAACCGTCGGCATCGTCGGAGGGGTGATCGTCTGCAACTCCTGATGGGCCTTGACCGCCTTGATCCCGGCGATGAGGGCGACGACTCCCCAGATCCACACCGGCCCGAGTCCGACCTGGCTGCCGCTCGCGATCAGGAGGGCGTCGAGCAGACCGCCACCCGCCGCGACCGCGGCGACGACCGATCCGCCCACCCGCGCGCGCCGCAGCGCCGCCCGCCGCCCGGTATAGCGACGACAGGCCTTCTCGTAGTCCGCCATCGCCGTGCGATGCGCACGCTCCATGCGATCGGCCTCGCCGAAGCCGCGGGTGCCCCGGAAGGAGTCGAGCAGGGTCAGCCCGCGATCGATGCCGGCCTGCACCCGTCGGGCGAGGTCGTCGGCATCGGATCGGGTCACCGGGCCACGATAGGACGTCGTCGGCGCGCGGCGGAACCCGTTGCCGGGGCGAGGGGATCAGCCGGCGACAGGAGTGCCGCGGATCCAGCGATTACGCTGCCGGAGTGACCCGTCGCCTCCGCACGACCCCCGTCCACTCGGCTTCGTTGCGTGCCACCGCGATCGCGCTGGCGGCCCTCATCCTCGCGGGAACCCTCGCCGGGTGCACGGCGACCCTGCCGAGCGCGACCGAGACCGGCCCCACGTCCTCGAACGGATCCATCAGCGCCGACTCCGGCAGCCTCGCGTGGGAGGAGTGCGACGGCGGTTTCGAGTGCGCGACGCTCACCGTCCCCCTGTCGTACGACGATCCCGAGGGCCCCTCCATCGATATCGCGGTCACTCGGCTCCGGGCGGCGGGGGAGCGCTTCGGCTCGATCGTGCTCAACCCGGGCGGTCCCGGCGGCAGTGGCGTCGACTACGCGCTGGCCGCCACCATCGTCACCAGTGATGCGCTGCGCACGCACTACGACATCGTCGGCTTCGACCCGCGCGGGGTGAGCCGGTCGACGCCGGTAGAGTGCCTCACCGGACCGCAGATCGACGACCTGCTCGCGGCGGACGGCACCCCGGATTCGCCGGCCGAGGAGCAGCAGGTCGCGGCCCTCTCGCGTGACTACGCGGCCGGGTGCCAGATGAAGAGCCCTGATCTCTTCGCCCACATCGGCACCCTCGATGCGGTGCGTGACCTGGATCGGCTGCGGATCGCCCTGGGCGAGGAGCAGCTCGACTACATCGGCAAGTCCTACGGCACCTTCCTCGGCATCACCTATGCCGAGATGTTCCCAACGTCCGTCGGTCGATTCGTGCTCGACGGTGTGCTGCCTCCCGATCTGGACCTCAACGAGATCACCGCGGGTCAGGCGGCCGGATTCGAGGCGGCACTGCGACGGTTCGTCGAGGACTGTGATCCGCGACCGGACTGTCCGCTCCCGGATGGCACCGACGCGGGAGTGCAGCGCATCCGCCAGTTCCTCGCGGATGTCGAGACAGCGCCGCTGCCCGCTGCGCCGGACCGGCCGCTCAATGAGGCGCTCGCGACGTACGCCATTCTCATGCACCTCTATCTGCCGGTGTATGACTGGCCGGTGCTGCGTGCGGGCCTGACCGCCGCCTTCGCCGGCGATGGGTCGGTGTTCCTCGACGCCCTTGATCAGCGTATGGAGCGCAATCCGGATGGCAGCTATGCCGACAACTCGACCGAGGCGTTCTACGCGATCACCTGCCTCGATCACTCCTGGGACGGGGGCATCACGGAGGCGAAGACGCTCGGTGAGCAGTGGGCCGCGGTGTCGCCGACGTTCGGGGAGTACCTCGCGTGGGGCAATCTGCCGTGTGATGACTGGCCGGTTCCGGCGCAGATGACCCCGCATGCCGTCACGGATCCGGCGATCCCGCCGATGCTCATCGTGTCGACCCGCTGGGATCCGGCGACCCCCTACGACTGGGGTGTCTCGGTGGCGCAGATGCTGCCGGGTGCGCGGCTGATCACGTGGGAGGGTGATGGGCACACGGCCTATCGCCATGGATCAACGTGTGTGGACGACACCGTCGATGCCTTCCTCATCGGAGGCACCCTGCCGGAGTCCGACGTCACCTGCGAGTAGGGCGTCACCAGGCGCGCCTGGCGCACGGGAGTGAGAGGGAGTGGGCGCATGAAGCTGGAACGTGAACGAGCCCTCGATCACGCACGCGACCTCGTCCTTGCCGCCTGGCAGGACTTCGACACCGCACGCGATGTCGAGCCGCCGGTGTCACCGGAACTGCTCGATGTCCTCGCGCTGCCGCTTCCTGAGTCCGGCATTGATGTCATCGCGGCACTCGATGAGACCGCGGCGGCGCTCAACACATCCCTCGCGCAGGCCCGACCGCGCTACCTCGCCTATATCGGCTCCAGCGGCCTGGAGATCGGGGCGATCGCGGACCTGCTCGCGCACTCCTATGACGCGAACCTCGCCCTTGATGCGGGAGCCGCGACGATGATCGAAGCCCAGGCACTGCGATGGGCGAGTGAGTTCATCGGGTTTCCCGCCGCCGGTGGGTCATTCACCTCCGGCGGCACGGTCTCCAATGTGACGGCGCTGGCCGCCGCACGCGAGGCGGCCCTGCCGGGCAGTCGACGCACCGGCGTGAGCGGTGGTGCCACGGTCTACTGCTCCGCTGACGCGCACTACTCCGTGTGCCGCGCGGTGGAACTGCTCGGCCTGGGGTCCGACAGCCTGCGCGCCGTACCCATCGATGAGCACCGTCGAATGCGACCCGAGGCACTGGCCCGGATGATCGCCGACGATCGCCGGATGGGCCGGACGCCCGTGGCCGTTGTCGCCACCGGAGGGACCACGCTCACCGGTGCGGTGGATCCCCTTGCCGAGATTGCCGATGCGGCCGAGGGAGTATGGCTGCATGTCGATGGCGCCTACGGTGTCCCGGCGGCGGCTGTCGTGCCCGAGAAGTTCACCGGCCTGGCGCGGGCTGACTCGGTCTCCCTCGATGCGCACAAGTGGATGTTCGTCCCGAAGGCGTGCGGCCTTGTCATGGTCCGCGATCAGGGGGCACTCGCCCGCACGTTCGGGCATGAGACGACGTACATCCCGTCGACACTCAACGCGGTCGACGTGACGCTGGAATACTCCCGACCCCTGCGAGCCCTCAAGCTGTGGCTCGCCTTCCGCGTGCACGGTGCGGGTGAGTTCCGCGCGGCGATCCGGCGCGGTCTCGACCATGCGCGTCACCTGCACGCACTGGCGGCCAACCGTCCCGGCTGGCAGGTCGGGCCGGAGCCGGACCTGTCGATCGTGCTGCTGCGGCACGAGGGTGTCAACAATGCCGAGCTCGTGCGCGCCCTTCAGGCCGACGGGCGAGTGTTCATCTCGCACGCCTTGGTCGATGGCCAGACCTGGCTGCGCCCCTGCTTCACGAACGTGCGCACCTCCACCTCCGATGTCGAGGTGCTCATGGATGTCGCCGACGAGATTGCGCGGACACTGGCCCACTGAGCGAGCGGGTACCCTTGCCCGGTGCGCCTGTATGACACCGCTTCCCGCTCGCTGCGCGAGTTCGTCCCGCTGGTGCCCGGTCAGGTCACGATCTACCTGTGTGGCGCCACGGTTCAGTCCCCGCCGCATGTCGGCCATATCCGCTCCGGACTGAACTTCGACATCCTCGGCCGGTGGCTTGCCCATGAAGGCTCACGGGTCACCTTCGTGCGCAATGTGACGGACATCGACGACAAGATCATCGCCAAAGGCGTCGAGCAGGGGGTGCCCTACTGGCAGGTCGCGATGACCAATGAGCGTGCCTTCGCGTGGGCCTACGACGTGCTCGGCTGCGAGCCGCCGACGTATGAGCCGCGGGCAACCGGGCACATCCCCGAGATGATCGTGCTCATGCAGCGGCTCATTGATGCGGGCCATGCCTACGCGGTCGGTGGCAACGTGTGGTTCTCCGTGACCTCGTGGAGCAGGTACGGCGAACTCAGCGGTCAGCGACCCGGCGAGATGCTGGCGTCGGCGGATGGTGACGCATCGGGCAAGCGCGATCCGCGGGACTTCGCCCTGTGGAAGGCCGCCAAGCCGGGTGAACCGCAGTGGGACACACCGTGGGGACCGGGGCGTCCGGGTTGGCACATCGAGTGCTCGGCAATGGCATCGAAGTATCTCGGCACGGCCTTCGACATCCACGGTGGCGGCCTCGACCTGGTGTTCCCGCACCACGAGAACGAACTCGCCCAGTCCTGCGCGGCGGGTGACGGATTCGCGAGCTACTGGATGCACAACGCCTGGGTCACGGCATCGGGCGAGAAGATGAGCAAGTCGCTGGGCAACTCGCTCCTGGTGAGCGAGGTCGTGCAGCGGGTGCGACCGATCGAGCTGCGCTACTACCTCGGCTCCGCGCACTACCGCTCGACAATCGAGTTCTCCTTCGAGGCGCTCGAGGAGTCGGCCGTTGGCTTTCGTCGCATCGAGTCCTTCATCCGTCGTGCTCTCGAGGTGGGTGGCGATGTGCCAGCCGCTGATGTTCCGCCGGCCTTCCGCGCGGCCATGGATGACGACCTCGGTGTACCGCAGGCGCTTGCGGTGCTGCACGACACCGTCCGCGAGGGCAACGCTGCGCTCGATGCCGGCGTGACCGAGCGTGTCCGCACCGCTCTGTGCAGCATCAAGGCGATGGTCGCGGTCCTCGGAGTCGATCCGCTGTCGCCCCGCTGGGCGGCACCGGACAGCTCCGGTGCGCGACAGACCATCGACCGACTCGTGGCAGGATTGCTCGACGAGCGCGCTGCAGCTCGCACGCGCAAGGATTTCGCCGCAGCCGATGCCATCCGCGATCGCCTCGCGGATGCGGGAGTCGTCATCGAGGACACCCCCGCTGGACCTCGCTGGTCAGTCGGAGGTGTGTGATGCCGGGAAACTCATCGCGTCGCGGTGCGATGCGCAAGGCAGGAACGAAGAAGGGCCCCCAGGTTGGCTCCGGCGGTCAGCGTCGCAAGGCGCTCGCCCCCAAGGGCCCAACACCGAAGGCGTCGGAGCGCACCGGGCACGTGGCCTCGCGCCGAGCGGCGCGGGCGGCCAAGGCCGAGGACCTTGCGGCGAAGGGCTCCGGACGGGGCCCAGGAAAGTCCGCGGCAAAGTCCGCGGGAAAGTCCGCGGCGACATCCGCCCGGAGTGCCGGCTCCGCCCCGCGCTCCGGTGGCAGCCGCTCCCCCAAGGCCACGCCCTCCTACGAGTACCTTGCCGGACGCAATCCCGTCCTTGAGGCCCTGCAGGCGCGGGTTCCGGCCTCCACCTGCTACGTCATGACCGGGATCGACCTCGATGATCGGGTGCGCGAGGCGATGCGGTTGGTGACGACGCGCGGCATCCCCCTTCTTGAGGTGACCCGCACCGATCTGGATCGGATGACCGATCACTCGGTGCATCAGGGCATCGCCCTGCGCATTCCCCCCTATGCGTACGCCGACCCCCGCGATCTCACCGGAGCCAGCCTCCTCATCGCCCTCGATGGGATCACCGATCCGCGCAATCTCGGGGCCATCGCCCGCTCCGCGGCCGCGTTCGGTGCGGATGGGGTCGTCGTACCCGAGCGTCGTGCAGCGGGTGTCACCGCGGGCGCGTGGAAGGCCTCGGCCGGGGCGCTCACCCGCATCTGCGTCGCCCGAACCGTCAATCTCACGCGGGAGCTCACCGCCCTGAAGAAGGCCGGCTTCACGGTCATCGGACTCGATGGCGCGTCGGAGACCTCAATCGTGGACCTCACCGCTGAGGTGCTGCGGGATCCGATCGTGCTGGTCGTCGGCAGTGAGGATGTCGGCATGGCCCGCCTCGTCCGCGAGACCTGCGACCTCGTCGTGTCGATCCCCATGATCGGTGGCACGGAATCGCTCAATGCGAGTGTGGCTGCGGGAATCGCGCTCTACGCGGTGGCCTCGGCGCGATCCTGACCGCGTTCGAGCAGGCGTGCCACCGTGGGGAAGACGAGCACGGTGAGCGCTCCCGCGCCGACGAGAGCCGCGGCCGTCGTCTCGCTCATGGTTCCGTTGGCCACCTCGAGAGTGGTCACGGCGATGATGATCGGCAGCCCGGTCGCGACGTAGAGCGAGAATCGCCATCGATCACGAATGTTCGGGATTGCGCGTCGATAGATGAACAGCTGCGGCAGTCCCCGACAGACGAAGAGCAGGATGAAGCACGCGATGAGCAGGATCGGATGCTGCACGACTGAGGTGATGTCGATGAGTGCACCGGACACGACGAAGAACACGGGGATGAAGAACCCGTAGGCGATGCCCTCAACCTTGGAGTGCAGCACGTTGCCGGCATCCGGTGGCGCGACCCGGCGCACGATGAGGCCGGCGACGAAGGCGCCGAGGACGACGTCGAGGCCGAAGCGCCCGGTGAGGGTGAGCAGGAAGATGAGCAGCAGCACGACCAGTCGCACCGAGGTCTGCGATGACGTCTCGTGTCCGCGATGCAGCAGCGCGGTGAGCCGCTGGGTGGCCAGCAGCCGTGGCAGCCACGACAGGAGCAGTGCGATCGCACCAAAGATGAGCAGGGTCCCCAGGGCGGTGAACTTGTTGGCGCTGCCGAGGATGAGCGACATGCCGAGGATGGGTCCGAACTCTCCGACTGCGCCGGCGGCCATGAACATGCGGCCCTGCTCGGTGCGCAGGATCCCGGCGTCGCGCAGGATCGGCAGCAGGGTGCCCAGCGCGGTGCTCGTGAGGGCGACGGCCAGCCCCAGGTAGTCATTGATGATCCCGGCCCAGAATAGGGCTGCGGCCGCGAGCCCGGCGAGCAGGAGTGAGACGCCCCAGCCGATGGCAGCGAGCTTGCCGGAGCGCCCCGAAACGATCGATCGCTCGATCTCCAGCCCTGCCTGGAAGAACAGGAACCCCAGCCCGATCTCGCTGATCATGGCCACGGGCTCCTCGACCGTGATGAGGCCGAGCAGGCTCGGGCCGAGAATCATCCCGCCCGCGAGGAGGAGGACCACCTCGGCGATCTTGATCCGCAGCAGCCCGACGACGATCGGGATGCCGGCCGCGAGGACGAAAACCCACATGAGCGACGAGAAGTCGATCTGGAGATCCGAGGGATCACCGGCGAGCAGCATGGGTCAGCAGCCTAGACGGGTCAGGTGAGGTGATCGGTGATGAGCGGCAGCACCCGCTCGAGATCACCGCGGGTGCGGACCACGAGGACGACGGGCTCATCATCGTCGCGGGGCTCGAAGATTCGGCGTACCTCCGTCATCGCCTGATCCACCTCGGCCATGGGCTGATCCGTCTCGTGGCGCAGCCAGCGGCGCAGCACATGGTTGTGCGCGGTCACCACGGCATTGGCCATGAGCTGGGCGCGCAGGGCGGTGTCGGGGCCGCCGCCCATCCAGCGGTGGAGGTAGTCGCGGAAGACATTCGTGTATTGCCGGATGCCGGCGCTCTCGCGTTCGCGCAGGGTCGGCACGGTGCGGGTGAGGCGATAGCGCGCGCGAGCGCGCTCGCCCTCCTCGAGGTAGTGCGCGAGGACCAGGCTTGCCGCTTCGGCGACGGCGATGAGTGCGGTGCGCGGGGTGGAGGCGTGGAGGCGCTCCCGGATCGCGCCGAGGAGCTCATCGTGGTCGGGGAAGATGACGTCCTCCTTCGTCCGGAAGACCCGGAAGAAGGTGGTCCGGCTGACCCCGGCCCGCTCGGCGATGTCGTCGACCGTGGTGCGCTCGTATCCCCGCTCATCGAAGAGGGCGAAACCGGCGGCGACCAGCCGCTCCTTGGCACTCCCGCGGGTTCCCACGGGGTCATCCTGTCGCGCGCCGAGGTCCATGCGATACGGTACTCCGTGCCGCAATCAGCGGACTGAGTGCCAAAAGCCTGCCGCGGGATGGACCTCCCGGGTGCGCCGAGGCGGAGCGCGCGGGGAGAGCCGTCATGCAGCGAATCGGAGTTGTCGGGTGCGGGCTCATGGGATCGGGGATCACCGAGGTGTGCGCCCGGGCTGGTCTGGACGTCGTCGCCGTGGAGTCGACGCCCGAGGCGGCGGCAACCGCTCAGGACCGACTCGCTCGCTCCCTGCGCAAGGCACAGGAGCGCGGCAAGCTCGAGGATGCCGAGGCGGTGCTGGCCCGGATCCGCGTCGTCGACGACCTTGAGGTGCTCGCCGATCGTGACCTCGTCATCGAGGCGATCGTCGAGGATGAGCAGGCCAAGACCGCGCTGTTCCGCGAGCTCGATCGGATCGTGACCTCGCCGGAGGCGATCCTCGCCTCGAACACCTCGTCCATCCCGATCATGAAGCTCGCGGTCGTCACCCAGCGGCCGACCAAGGTGCTCGGCATCCACTTCTTCAATCCGGTGCCCGTGCTCACTCTCGTCGAGCTCGTCCCGAGCCTGCTCACCGCACAGGAGACCACCGCTCAGGCACGCGCCTTCGTCACCGACGTGCTCCACAAGGAGCCGATCGAGTCCCAGGACCGCGCCGGCTTCATCGTCAACGCCCTGCTCATCCCATTCCTGCTGTCGGCCATCCGGATGCTCGAGTCCGGCTACGCCACCCCTGCAGACATCGACAAGGGCATGGTCCTCGGCTGCGCCCATCCGATGGGCCCGCTCGCCCTTGCCGACCTCATCGGTCTGGACACGACGAAGGCGGTGGCCGAGTCCCTCTACGACGAGTTCAAGGAACCGCTCTACGCCTCGCCGCCGCTGCTCACCCGCATGGTCGAGGCCGGCCTGCTCGGCCGCAAGACGGGGCGCGGCTTCTACACCTACGCCTGAGGAGCGTGCGCGCGATGAATCCATCCTTCGATGCCTACCGCCTCTCGGATGATCACGAAGCCATTCGCGAGGCGGCGCGCGCCGTGGCGCGCGACAAGATCGCTCCCCATGCTGCCGAGGTCGATGCCACATCGACATTCCCGCTCGCGGCGTACGACGCCCTGCGCGCCTCCGACTTCCACGCCCCCCACATTCCTGTGGAGTACGACGGTGCCGGAGCCGATGCACTCGCGACCTGCCTCGTCATCGAGGAGGTGGCGCGGGCGTGCGCGTCATCGTCCCTCATCCCGGCCGTCAACAAGCTCGGCACGCTGCCGCTCATGCTCGCGGGGAGCGCGGACATCAAGCAGCGCTATCTTCCGCCGGTGGCGCGTGGTGAGGCGCTGTTCTCCTACGGCCTGTCGGAGCGCGAGGCGGGCAGTGACACCGCCTCGATGACAACGCGTGCCACGCGGCAGGGTGATGACTGGGTCCTCAACGGCCACAAGGCGTGGATCACGAATGCTGGTGAATCGCAGTTCTACGTCGTCTTCGCGGTCACTGATCCGGAAGGGCGTCGCGGTGCCAATGTCTCAGCCTTCGTCGTCGAAGCTGGTGACGAGGGTTTCAGTGTCGGGCAGCGCGAGCGCAAGCTCGGCATCAAGGGCAGCCCAACGTGCGAGATCCGGCTCGACGGGGTCCGCATCGGGGAGGACCGTCTCGTGGGGCCGCTCCATGGCGGACTGAAGCTGGCCCTGCAGACCCTCGACCACACGCGCATCACGATCGGTGCCCAAGCCGTCGGCATCGCCCAGGGGGCGTTGGATGTCGCGATTGACTACGTGCAGCAGCGGGAGCAGTTCGGTCGACGGAACTCGGAGTTCCAGGGCCTGCAGTTCATGCTGGCTGACATGGCGATGCACCTTGAGGCTGCCCGCCAGATGGTCTACGTCGCGGCCGCGAAGTCGGAGCGCGGTGACGGTGACCTCGCCTTCTTCGGTGCTGCGGCCAAGTGCTTCGCCTCCGATGTGGCGATGCAGGTGACGACCGATGCGGTTCAGCTGCTCGGCGGGGCGGGCTACACCAGTGACTGGCCGGTGGAGCGGATGATGCGCGACGCCAAGATCACGCAGATCTATGAGGGCACCAACCAGATCCAGCGCATCGTCATGGCCCGCCACCTCCTCGGGTAGGCTCCACCCACCGCCGACGTGGCGCAATTGGCAGCGCACCCGACTTGTAATCGGGCGGTTCGGGGTTCGATTCCCCGCGTCGGCTC
>CAZLHZ010000039.1:0-6817 GCA_964559285.1 uncultured Actinomycetes bacterium
GCAGACGAGAAGGGTGGAGATCACCCCTCGCACAGCCACCCACTAGATCGCACAGGTCATGTCACTTCCGCAGCACATCGGCGACTTGATCTTCCCGTGGCCGTTCGGGCACTGCGAGATACGCACCTGAGCACCGTCGGCCTTGACCAGAATCTCGTCCACGAGGGCGGCGTCACACTGGCCGCAGGAGGTGTTGACCGACATGCCGCACTGCGGACAGGAGTAGAGAGCCATAGCCGGACCCTAACCCGCGGTGCGAGCGGCCGTCCGAGAATCCGGCTGACATCTCCATGCACCTCCCCTATCGTGCGTCCCGAGGGAGTGCAGCGCGAGGCGCGGTTCATCGCGGGGAGGTCGGATGTCGTCGAAGAAGGGTGTGGACCGGAGGTCGTTCGTCGCGGCCATGACCGCAGCGGGGGCCGGGGTCCTCGCGGCTGCTGCCACGCCGACGGCAGCCACTGCGGCGGCGGCCGTCACTGCGGATGCGAGCTTGGCATCCGACCGGCAGTCGCGGGCGGGAACCCCGCAACTCCGCCTGTTTCTGCGCATCAGCCTGGTGAAGTCCGGCAGCCAGCTTGAGGTGGTGACGGGAAGCAGCAACGTCGCCGGCTTCATCGGCTGGATCCCCCTGCGGTCCTACGAGCTGGGCTTCGCCCGCACCGAGCGCGACGGAGGCGTCTGGCCCAGCCCCCCGCTCACGGTCGTGGCACCGATGGGAAAGCACTCCCAGCCGCTCTACAACGCACTGCTGCTGAATCGCACGGTCGCCAAAGTGCAGCTCGTGGGGCAGTACTCCGCCACGGCCACGTGGCGCCTCACGGAGCTGACCGCCTCTCAGGTGACCTTCCTCGGGGGGACTCAGTCGGCGGCCGCCGGTGCCGTCCTACCCCTGGAGACGTGGTCGTTCGACTTCCTGACCGTCTCCGGAACCATCCGACCGGACAACGGCAGCGGCCAGCCGGAGGCGGCCGTCACCTTCGAGCGGGAGTGGTACCCCATCG
Source organism: uncultured Actinomycetes bacterium (assembly GCA_964559285.1). Lineage (GTDB taxonomy): Bacteria > Actinomycetota > Actinomycetes > S36-B12 > S36-B12 > CAZLHZ01. Next base: position 1,002 of record CAZLHZ010000039.1, read on the forward strand.
TGTGAGGGACCTCCGACCCCATCTGACACACGGCGACAGTGGGGCGGGTGGGACTCGAACCCACGGCCTGTCGGATTATGAGTCCGCCGCTCTGACCAGCTGAGCTACCGCCCCGGCGCTCCGAGTCTAGGGCGGGCAGCCACGACCGGTGAGCCGTGAGTCACACACCGGCTGTCGCTGAGCCCGGTCACGCCTCGGGGGCGTTCACTGAGGGAGACCCATCCGGTCACCATGAGGTACTCTCGACAGCGGTCAGCAAGGATATTGGCCACATGCCTAATCCGGCGTACGCCGGTGCCGGGGAGTTCTCCCCTAGGAAGGTGGACACGTGAAGCCAGACACCATGAGTCACGCACGCACCAGCCTGCGATCACGGATGCATCAACTCCGTCCGCTCGTGATCGGATTCGCCGTCACGAGCGTCCTGCTCGGCGGCATCGCGAGTGCTCCCACCAGTTCGGCCGATCCCGACGCCGTTCGGGCTGCCGACGAGCGGCTCCAGCAACTGGAAATCGATGCTGAGGGTGCCCGCGAGCGCCTCAACGGGGCTGAGATCGAGCTGAAGGCGGTCGAGAAGGCCCTCAAGCGCGGTGAACGCCGGGTGGCGCGGGCGAAGGAGGATCTCGCTGCGACCCAGGATCTCATCGGCAAGATCGCCTCGACGACCTACCGCTCCGGCGGGCTCGATGCCACCCTGCAGCTCCTGCTTGCTGAAAGCCCAGAAGCCTTCCTCAACGAGGCAGCGACCCTTGACCAGGTCGCCATCGGTCAGGCGGCGGCGCTGCGACGCACTCAGGCGGCACGGCTGCGTCTCGCCCAGGCGGTGGCCGAGATCGAGCAGCAGAAGAAGTCTCAGGCCGACATTGTGGCCCGGATGGCCTCGGAGAAGGCAGCCATCGATGCCGCTGTCGCGGAGCAGGAGGCCGTTCTTGCCGGCCTGCAGGCGGAAGAGCGAGCCCGTCTGGCCGAGATTCAGGCCGAACGTGCGGCGGAAGCGGCGCGACGGGCCGAAGAGGCGCGTCGCGCGGCAGAGGAGCGCGCCCAGGCCGAACGTGAGCGCCAGCAGGCGGAGCAGGATGCGCAGAACAATGGCGGTGGTGGTGGATCGAACGGTGGTGGGTCCAGCGGCGGGTCCAGCGGCGGCTCGAACTACAACTCCGATATCGGCCAGATCGTCGTCGATGCGGCACTCGCCCAGCTCGGCGAGCCCTACACCTACAACGCCCAGCCACCGAACACCTGGGACTGCTCCAAGCTCACCTCCTACGCATGGGCTGCGGTCGGGGTCTACCTCACGCCCTACTCCTATGCACAGGCCAATGAGGTGCGACGTATTCCCTACAGTGAGGCCAAGCCTGGAGACCTGCTCTTCTTCTTCAACGGCGCCCACCACGTCGGGATCTACATCGGGAACGGCCAGATGCTCCACGCGGCCAATCCGCAGAGCGACGTCACCATCAGCGACCTCGGTGGCGCGTGGTACCAGCGCACGTTCAGCTTCGCTGGACGCCCCTACGGATGATCCCGGGCGTGTCCGTCATCGCGGACAGGTGAAAGGGGCCCTCCGGCCGATGCCGGTGGGCCCCTTTCACGTTCGCTCCCCGACCTGGACTCGAACCAGGAACCTGCCGGTTAACAGCCGGACGCTCTGCCGATTGAGCTATCGGGGATCGCTCCCTCGCGGAAGCCTGTGAAGGATAACAAACGGTGTCATCACACGCCGAGTGCGCTCCGCATCCGCGCCAGAGCGGCATCCGCCTCCGCCCGGAGAGCCGGATCCGTCGGATCCAATCCGGCGTCGAAGGTCACCGACCAGCGCACCTCACCGGTGTCACTGTCCCGACGCGCCACCGCGCGCGCTCCCCGCGACCCCGACAGTTCGAGCCGCTCCTGCGCGACAACACTCGCCGTCACTCGATCCCGCACCGCCGCCGGCAGGGTGCCGGGATCTGCGAGATCGAGTCGGATCACCGATGCACCACGCCCCAGCGGCACGATCTCCAAGGTCGGCTCCTCCCATGAGGCGCGCAGAATGGCATGCCAGGCGAGCCGATCAGGCACGGCGAGCACGGTCGGCCAGCCTCGCCCGCGCAGGGCGCGATCGGTCGCCACGAGAACGGCTCCCGGAGCCTCACCGGGGGCCCCGGCGAGGATCCGCTCCCCACGCGCCAGGTCAAGGGATCGGCGTACCTCCGGGGGGAGTCGAGTCCCCAGGATGCCCATCAGCCCTCCATCTCGCGCAGGGTACGGCGCCGGGACTCCAGCGCCACCAGTTCGGTGAAGAGCTCGGTCGCCTCGGCGGAGTCCGGGGCGGCCCGCTGCAGGCGACCGCGCAGGTCCGCGACCCGACGCTCTGTGGCCAGTTCGAGCATCCGTGCCACCACCGAGACCGCGTAGCGGGAGTCCGGGCCGCTGCTCGCGGGAACCGGTTCGACGGCGAGGGCGGTCACCGCGGAGCGCACCCCGTCATCCGGGCAGGCGTCCCGCACGGCATCTGCCCACGCCAGACCGGTGAGTCCCGACTCCGGGCCCCCAGCGGCGCGGATGGCCGCATGGATCACCGCATGCTGCGGAACGGTGAAGACCCCCGAGTCCACCTGTCCGTAGACCTCGGCGATGAGCGCAGGCTCCTGCAGGACGCACTTGAGGGCCTCACGCTCAACCGTCGCCGCCGGACCGGGGGCTGGAGTGCCCGAGCCCGATGCACCCGGGGTCGGCCCAGCGGGTGCACCTGATCGCGCGGGAGCAGCGCCCTGGTCGCGTCCACCCGATCCGCGCTGACCACCACCGACCGCACGCATCACCATGTCGACGTCGAGGCCGAGCCATCCGGCGAGCATCCGGGCGTACTCCGGGCGCAGGGCGGCGTCCTTGATCCTCGCGACAACGGGGGCGGCCTCGCGCAGACCGGCAATCCGGCCCTCCGCCGTGTTGAGGTCATAGGAGGCCAGAGTGGAGCGGATGGCGAACTCGAACAGCGGTACCCGGCGGTCCACGAGCGCGCGGACGGCCTCATCCCCCCGCTGCTGCCGCAGATCGCACGGGTCAAGCCCCGACGGCTCCACGGCGACGAAGGTCTGGGCGAGGAAGCGCTGGTCCTCGGTGAAGGCGCGCAGGGCGGCCCGCTGACCGGCAGCATCACCATCGAACGTGAAGATGACCTCACCTCTCATGCGGTCGTCGTCCATGAGGAGTCGACGCAGCACGCGAATGTGGTCCGCACCGAACGAGGTGCCGCAGGTGGCCACGGCCGTCGTCTCGCCGGCCAGGTGGCAGGCCATGACATCGGTGTAGCCCTCGACGATGACCACCCGCTGCTGCTTGGAGATATCCCGGCGGGCCAGATCGATGCCGTAGAGGACCTGGCTCTTCTTGTAGAGCGGGGTCTCCGGGGTGTTGAGGTACTTCGGACCGTCATCGTCATCGAAGAGGCGTCGAGCCCCGAACCCGACAACCTCTCCCCCGGCCTCACGGATCGGCCACATGAGACGGCCCCGGAAACGGTCGTAGATCCCGCGATTGCCCTGCGCGACGAGGCCACCCGCCTGGAGCTCGGCATCGGTGAATCCGGCGCGTCGCAGGTGGGTCGTGAGGGCATCCCAGGACCGAGGCGCAAAGCCGACACCGAAATGCCGAACCGCCTCGGCGTCAAAGCCGCGCTCAGCGAGGAACTGGCGCCCGGGCTGGGCCTCCGGAGCGCCCAGCGAGGCCACGAAGAACTCTGCCGCCACCCGGTGGGCGTCGACGAGCCGGGTGCGCTGACCCTGCTGGCGATTGACTGCGGCGGATCCCTCGGCGTAGCGGATCTGCACGCCGGCCTTGCCGGCCAGTTTCTCGACGGCCTCCGCGAAGGTCACCTGATCCACCTTCTGGACGAAGGTGATGACATCGCCACCTTCCGCGCAGCCGAAGCAGTAGTACATGCCTCGGCTCGGCGTGACGTGGAAGGAGGGCGACCTCTCGTCGTGGAACGGGCACAGTCCCTTGAGGCTGCCGCCCCCCGCGGGCTTGAGGGTGACGTACTCCCGCACGACGTCGTCAATGCGAGCCCGCTCGCGCACGAGGGCGACGTCCTCATCGCGAATCCGGCCGGCCACCCCCCGATCCTAGGCGCCTTCCGCTAGGCCTCCATGTCGATCGCATCGGAGGCCCATTGCCGCCTCAGCCGCCAGCGCCGGAACCACAGAATCCCCAGCCCGGCGAGCACCACGAGGGCAGCCACCAGGGCGCTTGTCAGCCACGCGATGACACCGGCGAGGGCGAAGAGGATGACGCGGGCGACACTTCCGCGGATCCGCCATCCGGACCCGTAGATATCGTCATCGATCGCCGGCTGGACAAGTCCATGCCGATGCGCGATGTAGGACGCGACGCTCTCCGCACCCCACAGCGTCGCCATCCAGCCCCAGTAGTACGCCATGGCGAGGGGATCACCCCAGAAGTCCCACAGCAGCACTCCACCCATGGGCGCGAGCACGGCAATGAGCACCCAGGCGAGCGTTGCGCGAATGAATGCCGAATCCATGCCCGTCAGCGTCGAGGTCAGTCGATGCTGCGCACGCCAGGCCACCGCGACGAGGACGAAGGTGACGAGGTAGGCCAGCAGGTCGTTGAGGTGCCCGGCGAACGCCTCCGCGAAGGTCACGTCTTCCTGAGCGTTGGCACGTCGCACGATGATGTTGACGATGAGCAGGGTGAAGGCCGAGACGGCGCCGTTGTCCACGATCGCGGTGACCCGGCCGAACTCGATGCTGTCGCGCGGATAGACCTCGCGCCGACTCACCAAGAACGACAGCACGTCTTCCTCCCTCGCACTCGTGATCGGGCAGCAGCCTGCCCGATGAGTTCGTCAGACTCCCACCCGTCGAGCCCACTCGACAACACTCACGTCGGTGAGGCTCGCCACCTGGTCGATGATGACCCGGAGTCGCTCACCATCCGTGCCTGCCTGAGCATAGGCATCACGCAGCCATGGATCGAGGTCACGCCCCTCATGCTCGGACATCGCGGCCACGAGCCCGACCAGAAGCTCCCTCTGATCGGCATAGATGCGCTCCGCCCCGACGCGGTTCATGACGTAGTGGGCTGCCACGGCCTTCATCACGGCCACCTCGGCGCGCACATCGTCCGGAATGACCAGCGTGGCGGCGTAGCGGGTGAGCGGTCCGTTACCCCACTGTGCTCGGGTGGCGTTCTCTGCTGCCGCACAGAATCGCCCGATGAGATGCGAGGTCAGTCGCTTCAAGGCGGCCAGATCACTCATGCTTGCGTCGTACGCCGACATCCACAGGTCCAGTGCCCGCAATCGATCGAGCGCGGCGCTGAGCAGCGCCGGGTCAACGTCGCGGGCATAGTGGCGCGACGCAAGGGCGACGACTTCGGCGCATTCGGATGCCGACGCGAAGACACGCAGATCGACATGCCCCGCGTGGACAGCATCCTCGACGTCGTGCACGGAGTAGGCGACATCATCGGCCCAGTCCATGACCTGCGCCTCCAGACAGGTCGACTCGCCGGGCGAATCGGCCCGAACCCAGTCGAAGACGGGCAGGTCATCGGCGTACACCCCGAACTTGCGAGTACCGCTGCGCTGGGGCCAGGGGTACTTCGTCGCCGCATCGAGAGCGGCGCGGGTCAGGTTGAGACCGCGGCTGTGTCCGGTTGCGGGGTCGATGACCTTGGCCTCCAGGCGGGTGAGCACGCGCAGTGACTGGGCGTTGCCCTCGAATCCGCCGATATCCGCGGCGGCCTCCGCCAGGGCACTCTCGCCGTTGTGGCCGAACGGCGGATGACCGAGGTCGTGCGCGAGCCCGGCC
>CAZLHZ010000039.1:6827-10452 GCA_964559285.1 uncultured Actinomycetes bacterium
AGGATCGCAGCCAAGAGCGGCACCGAGTTCGCGCGCGATCTGGGCCACCTCGAGGGTGTGCGTGAGTCGAGTGCGCGGGAAGTCCAGTTGACCGGCAACGACGACCTGGGTCTTGGCGGCGAGGCGGCGCAGAGCAGCCGAGTGCAGCACACGCGCGCGATCGCGGGCAAAGGCCGAGCGTGATGACGACGTCGGCTCCTCCGCGGCCAGTCTGGCCCGGTCACGCGAGGTGTAGGAATCCCCCTGGGTGGAACTGTCCGGCACGGGGGGAGTCTGTCATGTTGCCGCGTGACCCACCGCGTGCTCACGGAAGCCGCGGGTGCAGGGACGCTGGCCATCGGCCAGGATGGCCATCGCCGCGTAGCCATGCTGCTCCACCCAGCGCAGGCCCGCGACGGTACCGGTGCGCTGCGGATCTGCCACCGCCACCTGCCACGGTCGGGCCGGATGCGGTCCGGGCATGGACTCCCTGCGGGGCGGGTGGGGGCGGCTGATGGTCATCGTCACGGGTCAATCCTTCCTCCCGGCTCAGGGGGGCGCACCACGACAGCCCGTCCTCACACGATCCGACGAGGTTGTTGACCTGCGGATCAACCGCCCGAGACGGCGAGTTCGGCTCCCGCGAGTTCGGCCCTGGCCGCGGCATCCAGGGTGCGGGACTCCAGCCATCGATCCGGCAGGGTGGGGGTGCGCAGGCCGCCGGTGCGCCCGCGCGGCGCCGCCGACACAGCCACGTCAGCGGGCTGATCGACATCAATCTCGCCGAGTAGGTCGTCGAGTTCGGCCAAGCTGCTCACGGTCGCCAGTGACACCCGAATGTGGTGCCGCACGCTGAAGCCCTTGAGGTACCACGCCATGTGCTTGCGAATGTCGCGGCAGCCCTTGATCTCGCCGTACGCCGCGCACAGGAGCTCGGCGTGACGACGCAGGGTTGCCACGACGTCGGCGAGGCCCTGATCGGGCGGGATGGGGCGTCCAGCAAAGGCGGCGGCAAGCTGGGCGAAGAGGAACGGCCGCCCGAGGCAACCGCGCCCGACGACGACTCCGTCGCATCCGGTCTCGGCCATCATCCGCAGCGCATCATCGGCACTCCAGATGTCACCGTTGCCCAGCACCGGTGTGCCGAGCGGGGCGAGATGCTCCTTCAGTCGCGCGATCGTCGACCAGTCGGCGGTGCCGGAGTACATCTGCGCGGCCGTCCGACCGTGCAGGGCAACCCAGGCGACCCCGGCACGAGCGGCCACAAGCCCGGCATCGAGGTAGGTCACGTGATCGGGGTCGATGCCCACACGCATCTTCACGGTCACCGGCACCCGGCCATCCGCGGCCCGCACGGCTCCCTCGACGATCGACGTGAAGAGGTCCTGCTTCCACGGCAGGGCGCTGCCACCTCCCTTGCGCGTGACCTTGGGGACGGGACAGCCGAAATTGAGGTCGATGTGATCGGCTCGGTTCTCCTCGACGACCATGCGAACCGCGGCGGCCACCACGGACGGGTCGACGCCGTAGAGCTGGACTGACCGCGGGCTCTCATCAGGGTCGAACGCGATCATGTCGAGCGTCTCGGGATGCCGTTCGATGAGGGCACGGGAGGTGATCATCTCGGAGACGAACAGTCCGGCACCCGCCTCACGGCAGAGACGACGGTAGGCCCGGTTGGTGATCCCGGCCATGGGCGCAAGGACCACCGGTGGATCAATGTGCAGGCCGCCTGCCCGCAGTCCGTCAGTCACTCGCCTATTGTCCTCCCCAGCAGGCTCATCAGCAGCCACGCCCGAATGAAGGAGCTCCATGTCACAGGCCAGCACTCCCGAGGGTCGCGCGACGACCGGCCCGGTCCTCAGCGGCCGGACCCGGTGGTTCGCCCTGCTGTTCCTGGCCCTCGGCGTGGCGATGATCATCCTCGACGCCACCGTCGTCAACGTGGCCCTGCCGTCGATGATCGAGGAACTGAAGCTGACGACGATCGATGCCGAGTGGGTCAACGCGGCCTACTCCCTCGTCTTCGCCTCACTCCTCATCGTCGCCGGACGTGCCTCGGATCGCTTCGGCCGCAAGTTCCTCTTCGTCCTCGGCATCGTCATCTTCGTGGCCGCGAGCATCCTCGTGGGTCTGTCCGAGTCGGCCCTGCACCTCATCGGATCGCGTGCGCTGCAGGGACTCGGCGCCGCCATGATCCTGCCCGCGTCCCTCTCGGTCATCAACGCGGTCTTCGTCGGCAAAGCTCGCGCAGTGGCGTTCGCGGTCTGGGGCGCCACGATCGGCGGCATGGCCGCCCTCGGCCCGCTCGTCGGCGGATGGCTCACCACCTACGCCAGCTGGCACTGGGCGTTCTTCATCAATGTGCCGATCGGTGTCATCGTCATCATCGGTGTCCTGGTTCTGGTGCCGGAGAACCGCGACACGGTGAGGAGGCGCGGAGTCGACGCCCTCGGTGTCGTGCTCGCCACGGTCGGCCTGCTCGGCGTCGTCTTCGCCATGATCGAAGGGCAGCGCTACGGCTGGGTGACGTCGGTGCGACCGTTCGAGATCGGAAGCCTCACCTGGTCGGCATCCATCTCCATCGCATTCGTCAGCGGTGTCCTCGGTCTCGCACTCATCGCCGCCTTCCTGTGGACGCAGTCGCGTCGGGTGGCGGCCGGCCGCCCCGTCATCCTCGATCTGCGCCTGTTCCGCATCCGGTCATTCGGTGCTGGCAACGCGGTCGCGGCGGTGGTGAGCCTCGGCGAGTTCGGACTGCTCTTCACCCTGCCGCTGTTCCTGCAGAATGTCCGGTCCTACACCGCGTTGCAGACCGGCGTCATCCTGCTCGCCCTCGCCGCTGGCTCCTTCATCGCCTCGGGCGCCGGTGCCGGCATGGCGCAGCGCATCGGCCCGGTGCGGGTCCTGCAAATCGGCATGGCCTGCGAGGCACTCGGCATCCTCATCATCGGCTTCGTCATCTCCACCCAGACAACCGGGTGGGGCCTGGCGCCCGGCCTGTTCCTCTACGGCCTCGGCGTCGGGTTCGCGACCGCCCAGCTCACCGGCGTCATCCTCTCCGAGGTCCCGGTCGCGGAGTCCGGGCAGGCCTCTGCCGTCCAGTCCACGGCACGCCAGGTCGGAGCCGCCATCGGCACCGCGATCCTCGGTACCACCCTTCTCATCGGGCTCGGGTCGGCCGTGGGCAGCCAGCTCGTGGCTCGCGGCGTACCCGCGGCGGAGGCAGAGCAGGTCGCGAACATCGTCAGCGCCTCCGCCGGAACGGCCATCCCGTCGCTGGCGCAGCAGCCCAATGGCCAGGTGCTCGTCGAGGGCGCCTCGGCCGGCTTCGCTGACGCCACCAAGTGGGTGGCATGGGTGGCCGCGGGCTTCGTCACCCTCGGCCTCATCTCCAGTTTCCTGCTCCCGGCCAACGCTGCCCGCCGCGAGTTCGAGGGCTACGAGGATCCGCACCCGCACGGTGGCGCTGCAGCCGTTGAGGAGCCGGTCTAGCCGGTTGCGCGCAACGGTTCAGAATCGGCGTGAGAACGGCTGTGGCCTGCGCATTCGGATGAGCAGCAGCAGAGGGATCAGGACGTAGGGCAGGTTGTAGGCGAGAAAACCGAGTGGATTGGGTGTGCGCCACTGCGGTTCGCCGAAGAAT
>CAZLHZ010000039.1:10462-10957 GCA_964559285.1 uncultured Actinomycetes bacterium
TGACCCCGGTGATGCCTGAGATAAGCGTTGCGTAGATCACTGCCGGCAACTGAATCCAATCACGACCGCGAATGAGCGCGTACACCAGAACCACGTAGAACGGGGCGTACACAAAGGCAGATAGACCGGTGACGAACCGCATCCATACCGGTGGGTTGAGGAAGAGCGGGTCGTTGACCACTGCGTACGCGTAGTTCCACCGCGCCAGGATGTTCTCGGAGTCAGGCGACTGCGGGATTCCCAGCGTGGGAATGGCATCACTGATGATGCATGTGATGAACGCCCAGGTGAAGAAGATGATGAAGAACACGTCCATCGGGCGGGCTCGCAGGGGAAGGCGCTCGGTCACGGGCAGCAGGGTAGTGGCTGGGTCTGAAACGGCGGCAGCAACCTCAGTCAAGGCTGCGCACGAAGTCGATGACGCCCGGGATGTAGTGATCGGGGTCATCCCACATCGCCATGTGACTTCCATTTGGGCAGTGCAGGTACGTCCCG
>CAZLHZ010000040.1:0-9913 GCA_964559285.1 uncultured Actinomycetes bacterium
GACTCCGGGTTGCGGCTCGCATCAAGACCGGCACCGTCGAGCTCAATGGCTCCCCGGCAGGCTTCCTCGCCCCGATGGGCGGCATGAAGTTCAGTGGGATCGGGCGTGAGTTCGGCCCCGAGGGCATCGACCCCTTTGTGGAGATCACCGCCGTGGGATTGCCGGCCGATGCGCTGGACCTCGTCGGCTGAGAGCGGGGAGTGATCGGCGTACGCCGATGCCGGTGACTCGACTGCTTGACCTCACTCCTTCACCCGTCATTCATTCCACTGAGGTCAGGGGGCGTCACCATGCGCGCAGTCGTGTTCTATGGCAAGGAGGATGTGCGGATCGAGGAGGTTCCCGAGCCCACTCCCGGTCCCGGTCAGGTCAAGGTGCGCACCGCGCACGTCGGCATCTGCGGCACGGATCTGCATGTGTACTACGAGCCCGACCACAGTGGCTCGGACTTCAGCCAGCCGCATCCCCTCACCGGGGCGATGCCTCCGCAGATCCTCGGTCATGAGTTCTCGGGCACGGTGGTGGAGGTTCACCCCGGGGTCACTGACCTCGCGGTGGGTGATCGGGTCGCCTGCTACCCGGTCTACTGGTGCGGTGAGTGCGCCCCCTGTCGCGATGGTCGACATGCGTGCTGTCCGAAGGCCGGCTTCCACGGACTCAACTCCCACGGCGGGGGGCTGGCGACGTTCACGATCCTGCGTGCGGAGCAGTGCATGACATTGCCCGAGAGCGTCGACCTCCGCATGGGGGCGCTCGTCGAACCGCTGGCCGCGAGCTGGCGCGCGATCAAGCGCAGCGGTGCCACCCCGGGTGACCGGGTGCTCGTCATCGGTGCCGGCCCAATGGGTCTGGGGGCGGTGATCGCGTTGAAGGCGCGCGGTGTCGACAGCATCCTTGTGTCCGAGCCCTCCCAGGAGCGGCGTACCGCTGCCGAGAAGGTCGGTGCCAGCCAGGTGATCGACCCCGGAGTGACGGCGTTGTCCGAGGCGGTTGACATCTTCACCGGCGGTGCAGGCCTCGATGTCGTCGTCGATGCAGCGGGTGTTGCCGCACCGCTCCTGGCGGCGATGGACCTCATGGCTGCCGGTGGGACAGCGGTCATCATCGGCGTGCATGTCACGCCCATCGAGATCGACCCGCTTGCCATGCTGCTGCGGGAGACTGCGCTGACGACGATCAAGGCCTATGACAAGACGGACTACGCCGAGGTCATTGCGGCCATGGCGGCCGGTCTCGTCGACCCCTCCGGGTGGGTCTCCGACGTCCCGTTGGACCGGACCATCGAGACCATCGCGGACCTTCGCGGCGGCAGAGGCGTCAAGGTCCTCGTCACGGTGGCCTGAGGAATCAAACAACCATTTGTCCGATTTCGAGTGGCTTTGACCGTCTCCGGTGCGTGACGGAGGCCGGCTGAGAAGGGATGGCCCGGCCAAAACTTGCCCGCTATGAGGCTTGTCACGCCGTGTCGGGTGTGCCACTATCCGGTCGTCGATTTGACCGACCGGTAGGTCGGTAAATCACATCCACCAGTGAACGTGGCGGTCGACAGGCCCCACCCGTAGGGAAAAGGTGAGTACTCGTGAGCAAAGTGAATTGGCGTGAGCGCCGCTTCGCGCGGGCGGCTGCGGCTGCCGGCGCGGCAGCGGCGGTGCTCATCCTGGCGGCCTGTGGCGGTGGCGGGGCCAACCCGTCCTCCTCTGCAGCCCCGACCTCGGCATCGTCGTCCGCGGCCCCGACCTCGTCGGCAGCCCCGTCAGCGATCGACGCCGCCTACGACCAGCTGCTCAAGGGCAACTGGACGACTCCCCCGACCAACTCCAGCCCGGGTGTCGATGGCAAGAAGATCATGGTCATCAGCTGCGGTGAGGCGAATGACAACTGCACCGACATGGGCGGCGGTGTCAAGAAGGCCACCGACATCCTCGGCTGGGAGATGATTCTGTGCGACGGCAAGCTCAATCCGGCGGATGCCGCGAACTGCTTCCGTCAGGCGGTCACCCAGCAGGTTGACGGCATCGTCAATCTCGCCTGGGACTGCCCCGTCGTGAAGGCCCCGCTCCAGGAGGCCATCAACGCCGGCATCAAGGTCGTCGGTGTCCATGCCTTTGACTGCGGTGAGATCAATCCGGGCGAGGAGAACCTCTTCAACGTCCAGCTCAACTACGGCGACCTCGGCACGGATCAGCCGGACGCATGGCGTGCATGGGGCGGTGCCATGGCGGTCGCGGCCCTCAAGAACGCCAAGGGTGGCGCCATCCTCTACCCGGATGACACCGCGGAGTTCGCGTCCTTCAAGTTCATGAAGGAGGGCTGGGACGAGATGGTGGCGGATCTCTCGCCGACCACCAAGGTCGTGCCGATGCAGTGGACTGTGTCCGAGGTTGGACCGAAGCTCGAGGCCAAGGTGCAGGCAACCCTGCTGAAGAACCCTGACATCACGGTTGTCGATGCTGCCGTCAACCCGGCCCTCGGCTTCCTCAACGGCGTCAAGCAGTCGGGTCGCGCCGATACCATCGCCGTCGTCGGCGGTCATGGCTCGGTCACCGAGGGTGACTGGGTCCGCAGCGGCGAGATGGCAGCGCTCATCGGCTGGCCCTGCGACTGGTGGGGCTTTGGCGCTGTGGATGCTCTCAACAGCGCCTTTGCCGATCGCCCCCAGGACGTCATCGGGATCGGCTTCGCCATCATCGATTCCAGCAACATCTACCCGGCGGGTCAGAACTTCCAGGCTCCCGGGATCGACCTAGCGGCGGCGTACAGCGCTCGCTGGGGCAAGTGAGCACGTGACTGACATGAGTGTCCTTGGCACTCAGGAGGCCCCCCGGGCGGCGCTTGCCGTCCGGGGGGTCGCCAAGACCTTCGGCAGCACTCAGGCGCTGGATGACTTCCACCTTGAGGTGCGACGCGGCGAGGTCCATGCGCTGGTGGGCGGCAATGGCTCCGGCAAGTCCACCTTCATCAAGATCATCGCCGGCGTCTATCAGGCTGATGCCGGCGAGATCGAGACGGACACGGGCTCGCCGATGTCCCTCACGGACATCACTCCGGCCGCAGCTCAGGGTTATGGACTCCGGTTTGTTCACCAGAATCTCGGCATCGTTCCGACGCTGAGTCTCATGGACAACCTCGCCCTCGGACACGGCTATCCGACCGGCCCCGGTGGCCGGATCAAATGGCGCTCGTGGCGCGCTGAGTGCCGCAGCACCTTGAAGCGCTTCGGCATCGACGCGTCCCCCGATGAGTCTGCAGAGTCACTGAGTGCACCTAATCTGGCCATGCTCGCCGTCGCGCGTGTTCTGCGGGATGTCCCGGACATCCGCGAGGCAATCCTGATCTTCGATGAGCCGTCTGCAGCACTTCCGCAGCGCGAGGCTGCGGCCCTGCTGACGTCAATCCGCCAGCTGGCCGATCGAGGTGCCGCCATCATCCTCGTCACCCATCGGCTGGAAGAGGTGCAGCAGGTAGCTGACCGCGTGACTGCGATTCGCGATGGACGCTACGTCGAGACCCGTGACGCGAAGTCGCTCACCCATGCCGATCTAGTGGAGCTTCTCCTCGGCAAGCAGCTCTCAGTCACCGACGCAGTTCGAGCGGCTCGCCAAAGGGGCTCCGCGGTCATCGAGCTGCATGCCGTGCCCAGTGGACCCCTTCGGGACATCACCCTGACCATCCATGAGGGGGAGTGCGTCGGGGTAGCCGGTCTTCTCGGAAGCGGGCGAACGGAGCTGCTCGAGCTCATGTTCGGGATCCGCACCCCGGACCGTGGACTGATCACCTTTGTTGGGCAGCGGATTCGAGGTGCTACCGCCGCACGTATGAAGGCTGCTGGTGTGGCGATCGTCCCGGAGGATCGCATCAACACGGGCGTCCTTGACGGCTTCACAGTGGCAGAGAACATGACCGCTGCGAATGTTCGGCGCTACTTCCGACGTGGCTGGATGCAGGACCGCTCTATCACCGACGAGACGACGGCGGATCTGGGGACCTACAGAGCCAAAGCGGCGTCCGTGAGTGCTGGGATCGGCACCCTCTCGGGCGGCAACCAGCAGAAAGTCGTTCTCGCGAGATGGCTGCGTGAGTATCCCAAACTGCTCCTCCTCGACGAGCCGACCCAGGGAATCGATGTGGGTGCACGTGAGGAGATCTACGGCCTGATCTCAAGTGCTCGAGATCGCGGCATGGCCACGGTCATGGTGAGCTCGGAGTTCGAGGAGCTCAGTCGGCTTTGTGATCGCATCGTCATCCTCACCAGAGGGTCCATCAGCGATGTCGTCGACGGCGGGATCAGTGCGCACGACCTGTTCGAGATTGTCCTTCGAAATCAGACATCGACCCCGGTGGGAACATCATGAGAACCTTCACCTCGATCATCGAGCGATTTGCCCTGCTCGGAATGCTCATTCTGGCGTTTGCCTTCTTCGCTCTCGCGCCAGCGACCAGTGAGTACTTCCTAGGAGTGTCGAATCTGCAGGTGCTTCTCGCGCAACTGTCGCTCCCTGTGCTCGTCGCGGTAGCCACGACCATCCCCCTCATTGCAGGGCAGATCGACATCTCTGTTGGTCCGAGCACCGGACTTGCTGCCATGGTGACAGCCGGGATGATGTCTCGGCAGGGTGCTCCGCTGTGGATCGCGATCCTCGCGGCCCTCATCGTTGGGTGTCTGGTCGGATACATCAACTCCCTGCTCATCGCACGCGTTGGAATCTCGTCCATAGTCGCGACTCTCGGAATGACGAGTGTGATCGCTGCGGTGCAGTACCTCTACTGCGGGGGTCAATCCATCGTGACGAACATTGATGAGGGGCTCACGAACTTCGGGACCGGCAAGATTCTCGGCATTCCGGGGCCGGTGATCGTGGTTGTCATCGTCTGCATCATTGCGTGGTACATCCTCGGACACACTCCTGCCGGTCGGAACCTCTACGCGGTAGGTGCGGCTCCCGCTGCGGCAGCCCTCGTCGGCCTCAACGTCCGCCGCTATGTCGGCCTCAGCCTGATCGCCGCAGGCGTCGTGGTGAGCATTGCCGCCGTCCTTCAGGTGTCCATGAACAACGGTGGGCAGCCTACGGTCGGCCCGCTCTACATCTTTCCTGCCGTAGCCGCCGCCTTCCTCGGCGGGACGGCCTACCAGCGTGGCCGTTACAACATCCTGGGCACGGTCACTGCCGTAGCCTTCATCCAGATTGTCATCAACGGTCTCAGCCTCTGGGGATTCGGGAGCTGGGTCACCGACATGGTGTCCGGTATCTCGCTCATCGTGGCTGTGGGCCTGTCGGCCGTGGCCGGTCGCCGCCGGAGTCGTTCGGCAGCGGTCGAGGCGGTCCAGGGGCAGTCACCAGCATCGGGCGGTGATGGGCAGGAACTCGCACCCCTCGCGGGCGCGGGCGAGCGGTCCTAGGCATCGGCGTACACACCACTATGGAGATGGGAGTTCACATGCTCGACGAAAGAATTGTCCGCACCCGGGTGCTGTCGGCCGTGCTGGAGCCGGTCGTTGCATCAATCTACTTCTCGCCGGAGACCCATGAGGCGATGCACAAGCTCGGCTTCGGTCCGACGGGTGGCATCGTCTCCGGTGATGAGTTCCTCGAACGACACTGGGGCGCCTGCCAGATGCCCGACTATCCCGCCTACATCGCCGGTCGCGGATCGCACCTTGGCAATCCGTCGGGTGAGGTAGTCGCCGCCGTGTTCGGCAACTTCAAGCCCGCGATGGTCGTGGAGATGTGGAATGCCGGCCTGAAGATCGCCAGCCGCGAGGCTGTTCGGGCAGCCCGCGACAGCGGTGCGATCGCACAGCTTGAGCGCATCCTCGGCCAGCGTCCCGAGGGGATCGACCGTGTCAATGAGTTGCTGCTTCGCGCTGGTGACGATCTGCCGATCGGTGCGCATCCGATGTACGCCGGACTGCTCGCCTATGACATCCCGGCTCAGCCTGTCGGCCGCATGTGGCGACTGTCGGAGCGGCTGCGCGAGTTCCGTGGTGACTCGTTCACGGCGGCGTGGTCGTCACGCGGTCTCACGGGCATCCAGATCCAGCTGCTCACGGAGATCCTCGCCGGCTTCCCGCTCTTCAGCTACACGTCGGCGCGCGGCTACACGCCCGAGGAGATGCAGCAGGCCCTCACTGATCTGCAGGCCATGGGCTACGTCTCGGGCGAGAAGGGCACTGAGGCCGGGCGGGCATTCCGTGAGGAGATCGAGCTGGCGACGGACCGCTCCTGCCTCAAGATGGTCGACAACCTCGGGGACGACATCGTTGAGCTCGCGCGCATCATGCGCGGCTATGGCCTGACGATCATCGACCAGAAGGGTCATGCTCCGGCGACCCCGCAGGAGCAGGTCATGCAGCCTGAGGTTCAGGCCTGGGTGGAACGGCATGGGATCGCCCGCTTCCCGTGGGGCCCAGCCTGAGCGGATGTGAAGCCCTCACCGAGGGCGCGGCGGGAGTGGTGAGACTCCGGCCGCGCCCTCCGGTCAATGGATTCCGCCTCTGAGACGTTATAGGGATATGACCGGCACGGACCTCCCCCGTGGACTCCACGGGATCGGCCAGCAGGAGGAGTCCTCCTTCGAGGACTTCTTTGTGTGCACGCGCGATCGGGTGCTTCGTGCCGCCCTTGCGGCGTCGGGCGGAGAACTCGATGTTGAGGATGCAGTCGCCGAGGCCTACACCCGCGCCCTCGCCCGGTGGACCGACGTGTCGACACACCCGGCCCCGGAGGCCTGGGTTATGCGCACCGCACTGAATCTCCTGCATGATCGGCACCGGCACCGGCAGCGCGTCGTGCGCGCCTACCCGCACCTCGTCCGGGATGAGATCCATGTGGACCCCGTGATGAGTGTCGACCCAACCGTGCTGGCGGCCATTCGCCAGTTGCCGACCCGACAGCGCGAAGTACTCGCGCTGCGCATTCTCATGGACCTGTCAGCGGAGCGGACCGCTCAGGCCCTCGGCATCTCGAGCCAGAGTGTCGGCACCCACTTGCACCGCGCGCTCGCCGCGCTGCGGCGCACCTTCGACTCAGCGGGCACCTCAACCAGCATCGAGCACCATGACACGAAGGGAAACTCTCATGACGCAGAGCAGATGGAGTGATGACGCGGATCATCAGACCGCACGGGCGGTGCAGGCGGCCTTTGCCGGCATCCACATGACGCAGTCGGTGGCCACAACGGTTGATGCGCACGCGGCCACCATGCGTCCGCGTGCAATCCACAAGGGTCGACGCTGGGTGACGGCGGTTGCCAGTGCCGCAGCCGCGGTGGCTATCGCCGTGGGAGTGACAGTCGCGGGTGGCTCGGGTTCTGCTGCATGGGCCGCCGTGCCGACGACACCGACGGTGGCCGACGCGGAGATGGCCGTGGAGCAGTGCAACGAACCGTTTGCCGCACCCGATCGGGGTGGGGCATCACCCATCGCACCGGTGAATGTTGACAAGTCCACGTTGCAGCTTCTCGACATCCGTGGCACCGGTGCCATCGCCATCTTCACCGAGGCAGATTCCTCGCTTGTGTGCACACTCGCCCAGGTTGATGGCATCTGGCAGTTCGCCGGCTCCACGGGATCAGACGAGCCTGCCGACGGCCTTCGCGGAGCGATTGCGGGGCTGGCGACCACTCTGCCCGATGGCGGCCAGTTCTCCTCCCTTCATGGGTACGCCGATTCTGGGACCGTCGCGGTGACGGTCACCCTGGCCAGCGGTGTGCAGGCGGAGGCTTCGGTCGCCCCCGTGGGTGACAGCACGCAGTTCGCCGTGTGGTTTCCCGTGGCAGTCGATGAGCTTGCGGGAGCTACCGTGACAGCGGTGGATGCGAAGGGTGGGACGACGGTTCTGCCCACGTTGAGCATCCGATAGGCGCGCGGGTGGGCGCCCGCTGAGAGTCCACCCGCCCGGTGACGGGGGTGCCTTCGGGCACCCCCGTCGTCATGAGTGTCGACTGATTGAAGACAGACCCCCAGCCCTATTCGATCTCGGGTGTGGCTTCGTCACCCCGAGACATGAAAGGATTGTGGACGTGGCGACGAAGGTGCAGTGGACGAAGGCGGTCTCGCTGCTCGCGGGAGTGTCTCTCGCTGCGAGTGGTTGTGCGGCCGGGCCGGGCACGTCGTCCGGGTCGAAGCCGACCATGCCAGCTGTGGCCTGTCCAGCAGCCACGATCTCATCACCAGCGGACTCGGCGCAGTCGGTGGACTTCATTGCCGAAGTGTGGGTCGATAACTGGTTCTCGCTCACGGTCAACGGTCAAGCGGTGTGCGAGGACAGCGAGCCCATCACGCAGGAGCGGTCCTTCAATTCGCAAACCGTGGAGTTCACAGCGACCTACCCCCTCACCTTGGCTGTCGTCAGCAAGGACTACATGGAGAACGCAAGTGGGCTGGAATACATCGGCTCGTCGCGGCAGCAAGTTGGTGACGGTGGGCTGATCTTGCAGGTTCGCGAGAAGGCCTCGGGGAGAGTCGTCGCGGTCACGTCCCCCGAATGGCGCGGACTGGTGATCCAGCGAGCCCCCTTGAACATTGACTGTGTGACTTCTTCCGCTCCGTTGACCGACTGTCAGTCGATGACTCAGGTCGAGCCAGCCGGTTGGACGTCTTCGACCTTCGACGATTCGCAGTGGCCCCTCGCGACGGTGTACACGACAGAACAGGTCGGCGTGAAGGAGGGATACGGCGACATCGCATGGGATGGATCCGCCTCACTCATCTGGGCCTCCGACCTCAAGATCGACAACACCATCCTGTGGCGCTTCACGGTCGCGCGATAGCACGAGGCGCGCGGTGACACCACCGAGGAGTCGGGCCTAACGTCACACACGGTACGTGTGCCGGTCTGCCACGTGTGAGACGTATCAGACATGACGGAGTGCTGTGTAGCCAGTGAAAACGCTGGTCCCGCCAACTTGGCGAGAGACAAGCTCGGCGACGCCCCATGTCCGACGCGAGACATACATCGACCTGTCGAACGAGATCATGCACCCAACCCCGTCTGTCCAGGTTGTCATCGGGTGATCCTCGAGCGCTCACCTGTTCAAGATGATCGTGATCCCTCCCCCTGACAGTGCGGCAAGAACCGCAGTCAACCCTTCAGCAGTTCACAGGCTCGGTGTCCATCAGCTTTCGACAAATGGTGCTCAAGGTGTCGCGCTCATCGGGTGTGAGGCGTGACCAGAAGCGTTGGTCGACCTGATCGATGATTCGGGGCACTGCTTCGTCCAGGATCTTGAGTCCTTCGGGAGTGAGTTCCACGCTGACATCGGTGGGTGAGCGACGAGTGCGCGTGACGAGGGCGCGGTCCTCCAGGCGATCGACGAGGCGTGTGAGGGCACTCGGACTGCGGGACACACCGCGGGCAAGCGTTGCCATCCGCAGACAGCGGTCACCCGCGGCTGAGAGATGGAGCAGGGCATCGACGTCGGTGTAGCCCAAGGCGAGGTGGTGCTGCAGCTCGGCATCGACGTGGGAGATGAGGGCGCCTGCTGCCTTGCGGAAGTTGTTCCAGGCCTCACGGTCGGCTTCGGGTCGGGCCATCCACGCGCGTCTGGCGGATCGTCGAGTTCTCACGACCTGAAGTCTTGCCTATGCACGGGGCCGAGGTGTGTTGCACATGCAACAATGCTTCCGGCGACCCACTCCTGCCTCAGGCGTGTGTGCCATCACGCAACCCACAGGAGGCACTGAGATGAAACCGTTCATGGTGGTCGCCACCTTCACGCCTGGAACGCACATGCCCGACGTCCTCGCGGTTGTGCCCGCGGAGCAGGCGCGCATGGCTGAACTTCAGGCGGAAGGACGGGTCAACGCTCTCTACCTCGCCACTGCGGCGCGACAGACTGTGTTCATGGAGGCCTTCGGCGAGGACATCGATGACGTGGTGGCCGTGGTGAACACGCTTCCCATGGCGAAGTGGTG
>CAZLHZ010000040.1:9923-10880 GCA_964559285.1 uncultured Actinomycetes bacterium
GGGACATCGACGTCTTCCCCCTCAACCCGCCTGCGGGGAGCTAGCTGACGTCGGGAGCGCTGCTCTCGCTTCGATTCGTTGACCGTCGGTCTCGGAGTGCTCACGTGGCTGGACTGACGGTGTTGATCGAGGCTTTTGGACACGTCTCGTCAACCGGGATGGTGTCAGGTGATTGACCACCCTGAGTGTCAGTGCGTCGGCCTACTCTCCCTGCATGTCCGGTGAGCGCAGTTGCACAGCGTGTGGTCGAAGCGATGGTGACTTTCCATCACGTGGGTCTCGATGTCTCGACTGCCGACGTGCGGCGGGACGGGCCCACTACCAACGACATCGCGGCTATTACCTCGCCAAGGCGAGGGCACGACAGGTGATTGCCATTGATGACGTGCGCAGGTGGCTCATTGACTATCTGAGCGCCCACCCGTGCTCGGACTGCGGCATGGATGACATCCGAGTGCTTGAGTTCGACCACCGTGATGGCGAGGTGAAACGAACGGCTGTCTCCGTCCTTGCCCGAGGTGGCTACAGCCTCGCAACCGTTCAGAGGGAGATCGCCAAGTGCGTCGTCCGCTGCGCCAACTGCCACCGAATCCGAACCCACGAGCAACGCGGCTGGTGGGGAGCGAAACTTCCGGGTGGGTGACCACCCAGCCAAGCCACGAAGAAGAGATGCGCGCGCGGAGGGATTCGAGCCCCCAAACCTTCTGATCCGTAGTCAGACGCTCTATCCAATTGAGCTACGGGTGCTTTCCGCGAATCGCGCGGGCGGCAAGGAAAACCGGATCGGGCGCGGGTGTCAAGAAATTCGGAGGGCGAATCGGTGCTTTTTGACGGCACCGCATCCGCCGGCGGATTTCAGGCCCCACGCATCAGCGAGATTTCCGCGAGCGAGACCATCGCCCGCAGGAGGTCCTCGCGTGGGCCGTGCTTGAGGGCATCGACCGTGACGGCGCGGTC
>CAZLHZ010000041.1:0-4437 GCA_964559285.1 uncultured Actinomycetes bacterium
TTCCGGCTCACTCGTCCCAGGTGAGATCGATTGGGATCAACTCTTCGGACGTGAAGGGGTGCGCTGGTTCCACACCGGCGGGATCTTCGCAGGTTTGTCGAACGGGACTGCGGAGGTAGCTCTGGAGGCTATGCGAGCGGCACGCCGACATGGCACCGTCGTCTCCTACGACCTCAACTATCGTCCGAGCATCTGGAAGGACCAGGGAGGTCAGGACCGCGCTCGGCAGGTCAACCGCGAACTGGTCGGCCTCGTCGACGTGCTGTTCGGCAATGAAGAGGACTTCACCGCGGCCCTCGGCTTCGGGGTTGCCGGCATCGACGAGCACATGACCGCCTTGGATCCGGCGGCCTTCGAGGCGATGATCGATTCGGTGATCGAGGCTTATCCGCAACTTGCAGTCATTGCGACCACTCTGCGCGGAGTTCACTCAGCCTCGCAGAACGACTGGAGTGCCGTGGCCTGGTCACCCCAGGAGGGTTTCGTGAGAGCCACCGAGCGGAAGGGTGTGGCGATCATGGACAGGGTGGGCGGTGGCGACAGTTTCGCGTCGGGACTGATTTTCGGTCTCCTCGAAGGGCGATCCCTCGCCGAGGCCGTCGAGCTCGGGGCAGCGCACGGAGCGCTGGCCATGACGACTCCCGGGGATACGTCAATGGCAACGCGAGCCGAAGTCGAAGCCCTCGCTGCCGGTGGGAGTGCGCGCGTGCAGCGGTGATGCTGCAGCGGTGATGCTGCGCGGTGATGCTGCGCTGGGGCATAGCGCTGTGGCACTACTGACCAGCGGTCAACCGCTGTGGTGAACTCGGATCGATTCGGTCTCACGCCAGACATCTCACGTCAGATGTCAGTCAGGTCGCCTGCTACCCGGAAACCCACATTCCCGGCGGTGTCCTGCGCATCGTGGCCGACCCGGGCCGAAAGCCGGTAGCGGCGGCAGTAGGAAACGTGGCACAGATAAGAACCTCCGCGTTGCACCGGTCGGTCGTCGCCCTGGGACCAGGGGCTTGATGTCCACTCCCAGACATTCCCGATGACGTGATGCATGCCGAGGCTATTTGGCCGGCAGGCATTCACCGGCATGGTGCCGTTGGCGACGTCTGGGGCACCGATCGGAAAGGCGCCCCGCCAGATGTTCGCGTGCTCTGACAGGTTGTCCTCGGAAACATCCGGCCATGGGAAGTCACGCCCATCATGTCCACCGCGCGCGGCCGCCTCCCACTCCCACTCGCTAGGCAGCCTCATGCCAGCCCACTGGCAGTAGGCACGTGCATCAAAGGCACTCACATGCACGACCGGATGATCATCGATCGCCGCCGACCCGGGCCCGTAGGGTCTGCGCCAATCCGCTCCGTCAACTCCCAGCCACCACGGAGCCCCGTCGGCACGACCCTTGATGCACGCGGGGTTGACCGGATGGGTGTCCATGACGAAGCTCCATCCGAAACGCTCCGCAGTCGTGAGCCAGCCCGTTGCCGAGACGAACTGACCGAACTCGGCAACGCTGACCGCTGTCGCTGAGATCCGAAACCTGTCGAGTTTCACCTGGCGGAGTGGTGACTCCCGATCCGCTGAGATCGCGAACGTGCTGTCCGTTCCGAGAGTGAAGGTTCCGCCAGCCACCTCGACGAGCAACGATGACACGGGACTCGGTGTCTCACGGACAAGCGGTAGCTCGCTCGGCTGCGGTCCTCGATCAACAGGAGGCGAGCAGCAACCCGTCGCTTCCATCACGCTGAAGGTGACCAGGCGACTGCGTAGTCCTCATCCGGATCATCCGTGAGCGATGCCCGCCACCTCATCGCGATGGTGAGCAACTCGGTCACGACGTCGGGCCGCGCTTCGCGCAGGTTGGTCGTCTCGCCAAGATCCTCATCGAGGTTGAAGAGGAAGATCGCCTCATCTGCTGGTGCGCTCCGGTGGGCCATGCGCGCATCAAGCTCAGCTCGTGCCTCGGAACCCTCTGGTTCCCAGTCGTCCGTGGCATCCGATTCGACCGGTCGCAGAACAAGTTTCCACGGTCCTACGCGAACTGCCGTCTGCTGACGGAACTCCCAGGTGAGGACCTCATGCGGCGTGGGTTCCTGCTCGACCAGCATTCCCATGAGGTCTTTGCCATCGACATCGAATTGATCCAGCGTTCCGCCGGCAGCCTGAATCAACGTGGGGAAGATGTCCATCGCCATTGCGGGCTCATCGATGACCTGGCCGGCCGGCACGCGTGCTGGCCACTGCAGCAGGGCCGGCGCTCGGATTCCGCCTTCGAAGAGGCTGCCCTTGCCGCCGCGCAACTGATCAGCGCGCGCACCGTAGTACGGCTCCAGATTCCCATCCAACCAGTTGGCTGGATGGCGGGCCGGTCCGTTGTCCGACATGAAGAAGATGCAGGTGTCTTCCAGGATGCCCTGGGACTCCAGTTCGCTGACGATCGCCCCAATGCCGTCATCCACCGCTGACAGCATCGCCGCCATGATGCGTCGTGCCGGACTCAGTTCGGGGAAACGATCGACGTACTCGGCAGGGGCATGCATGGGACTGTGTGGCGCCGTGTAACCGACGTACAGCAAGAAGGGATCCTCTGACCGGTTGCGAATGACGTCAACTGCGCGATCGGAGATGAGGTCGGTGAGGTACTTGCCGTTGCGCCACGCTTCCCGGTCGTTCTCCCAGAGGTCGTGCACGGGGTGGTAGTCGGGGTTCCATGGCCAGAGGCTGTAGTTGATGTGAGAGAAGTAGTCGACCAGACCGGAGAGGATGCCGAACCAGTCGTCGAATCCGTGATCACTTGGTCGGTACCCCTCAGCCACGCCGAGGTGCCACTTGCCGACCAGGGATGTTCGATAGCCGAGCGGCTTCAATGCGGAAGCGAGAGTGGGAACACCCTGGCCCAGTCCGATCTCGCTTCGATGTCCTCCGAGGATCTCTCGGATTCCGGTGCGCGCCGGATGTCGGCCGGTCAGTAGGGCAGCGCGAGAGGGCGAGCAGACGGGAGAGTTTGAGTACCAGCTGGTGAACAGCACGCCATTCGCAGCAAGTGCGTCTAGGTGCGGGGTCTTGAGGTCGTCTGCCCCCATGCAGCCAAGGTCGCCGTAGCCGTGATCGTCAGTGACGATGATGACGAAGTTGGGTCGCGTCATGGTGCCTTCATCCAGCTCGCGTCGAGTTCCTCTAGGGTCCCGCCTTCGCGCACGAGAAGCGGGATGAGGTCCAGTGGCGCGGGCATCTCGATCCACTGCCCGCCGGCGTGTACCTGTCCGGTCCAGGCGTCCCGCCAGCGCTGGCCAGAAGGCAGATACACCTGCCGGGACTGCGCTCCCTCGTGAAGGACGGGGGCGACGAGCAGATCGCTGCCGAGGAGGAACTGGTCTGCGACGGCAAGACCGTGAGCGTCATCCGGATATTCGAACCACAGCGGCCGCACAGGTGGGGTCCCCTTGAGTGACGTTTGGTCCAGCACATCGTGCACGTAGGGCCGCAGTCGCTCGCGGAGGAAGAGCAGGCGCTTCATCGCCTGGTAGCCGCGCTCGCCGAAGGACCAGATCTCGTTGGGTCCGCCCGCTGAGAAGATTCCGCTGTTGAAGAAGTCTGGGTGTCGGTTCCCGTGCATGCGAACGATCGGCCAGAAGGTGGCGAACTGGAACCACCGGACGACGAGCTCTTCGAAGCCGTCCTCTTGGTATCCGAAGAAGCCACCGATGTCGCTGGTCCACCACGGGATGCCGCTCACCATCATGTTGAGGCCAGCCGGGACCTGAAGTCGCAGGCTTTCCCACGTGGACTGGATATCCCCGGACCAGATGGCGGCGCCGTAGCGCTGGATCCCGGCCCAGCCGGAGCGAATGAGCAGCATCGACTCGGTGTCTCCGATGGAGTCGAGCCCCTCGCGAACCGCGCGCGCGTCCTCCAGGGCGAACAGGCTCGACACCTCGGTTCCGTGCCCGAGGGAGTAGTGCGCTCCGTCCTCGTGCAGCCGGCCCCGTGGTGCGGACAACTCCGGCTCGCACGCATCCAGCCAGAAGGCCCGCACGCCGATCCGGTAGTAGCCCTCGTGGATCCGCTCCCAGTAGAACCTCCGTGCCAGCGGGTTCGTGAGATCAAGGAGGGCGAGGTCCTCGCCGTCGGGCGAGTCACGGTCCGCGAAGGAGAAGATCGCCGGATCCCCGTCGACACCGGTGACGAGCAGTCCGCGGTCGAGCAGATCCCGGAAATGCTTGCTGCGCGGATTCACGTGGGGCCACACGGCCACCATCACCTCGACCCCGGCGTGCCTGAGCTCCGCGACCATCTGCTCCGGATCGGGCCACCTATCCCGATCCCATTCCCACTCGCCCAGTCGGGTCCAGTGCATGTAGTCGACGAAAATGGCGCTCAGTGGCAGGCCACGTCCGAGATGTTCGCGCGCGGTGTCGAGAAGCGTCTGCTGATCGGGGTAGTAAC
>CAZLHZ010000041.1:4447-10844 GCA_964559285.1 uncultured Actinomycetes bacterium
CCCACGATGGGAGCCGCGGTGCGAAGCCGGTCAGCTCGTGATAGCGACGCAGGACCTGGTCCGGTGTGGATCCCGCATAGATGAAGAAGTCAGCCTGCCCGGCCTCATGCGCAACCCAGCGAGTGCGGTTCGCAGCGAACTCCACTCGCCCGACGGAGGGGGAGTTCCAGAACATCCCGTAGCCGCGCGAGGAGACCATGGCCGGGATGGAAACCTGACTATTGCGCTGCAGCAGGTCGATGACGCTTCCCTTGAGGTCAAGGCGCCCGATGGTGTGCTGGCCCAACCCGTAGAGCCGCTCCTCGTCGAAGGCATCGAGGATGACCTCGACGCCGTGGCTGCCATCGGGGTTGCGCGGGTAGTAGCGGTGGGCTCTCAGGGGTGGCTCCCTCGGGTCGTACCAAGGCTCTGCGGTGAGGAGGCCGTTGGGGCCGAAGAACTCCAGTCGTCCGTGGTCGGAGATCACCGCCCGGATTTCGCCAGAGGTCACGGTCGCTTCCGAGCCGTCTGCAGCGATGCCCACCTCGGCGGGTGTGGGCTCGTGCGCGACGAGTGCCTCGCCGATGGCCACGGGCGTGACATCGCCATGGGCACGGATCCGCAGGGTGCCGTCTCCCCAGGCATCGACGTACACCGTTTCATGGGAGAGGCGCAGGGTGATCCCCGTGGGTCGAACCTCGAATGCCATCGCGGGCGCCTCTCGCTCGTGGCCGACGGTCAGGGTGCGATCGGGTGGATGTTAGCGCAACCACATGCCGCTCAGGCGGCGCTCGCGGCAATCCTCCGCATCACGAGCGCGGGGGTCCAGTGCTGGCGCGGATGACGAGGGTCGGCTGGATCAGGTGCTGATCAACGGGAGCCACCGTGTCGGCACCGACGAGCTGGTCGAGCACCTGCACGGCCGCATGCCCGAGCTGGGCGAAGTCCTGCCGGATCGTCGTGAGGGCCGGGGAATAGTACGCCGACTCCGGGGTGTCGTCGAAGCCGACGATGCTGATGTCCCCCGGCACGGCCACGTTCAGCTCGTGGAAGGCGTGCAGAACTCCCAGGGCCATCTGGTCGTTGCCGACGAATACCGCCGTCACCTCGGGGTCAGCGGCAAGTCGCAGCCCAGCCTCGTATCCGGACTGTGCCGTCCAGTTCCCTTCGATCGGATCGACCGCCGCGATTCCGGCCGCTGCCAGTTCCTCCCGCCAGCCGGCTGCTCGCTGCCGGGATTCGATCCATTCGGATGGTCCGGCCACGTGGTGCACCGTTCGATGGCCGAGGCCGATCAGGTGACTGGTCGCCAGGCGTGCTCCCACGTTCTGGTCAATGCCGACGATGGTCGCTTCGCCGGGGTGCCCCGCCTCCGCCACCACGACAGGTAACGCCCGATCAATGCCGAGGAGAGCTCCGGCCGTCCCGACGAAGGGGGCAATGACGACGAGGCCATCAACCATGCGTTCGTCAAGGGACATGACCGCCTCGCGCACTCCCGCGCGATCTGGGCTGCTGATCGCCGCAAGCGCGACTCCGTACCCGTAGTGGCGTGCGGCCTGTTCGATGCCGAGCAGCGCAGATCCGGGGCCGTACTGGCCGGTGTCGTGAATGACGACGCCGATGGTGTTGGTGCGCCCTCGGACAAGGCCGCGAGCCAGGGAGTTCGGTCGGTAGCGCAACTGGCGCATCGCCTCGCGAACCTTGGCCTGCGTCTCGTCGCTGACGTTGGCGGCGTGGTTGATGACGCGGGACACCGTCATGGCCGAGACGCCGGCGAGGCGCGCCACGTCCGCCAGTGTCGCCGACCTGCCGTGCACCGCCATCTAGGCCTCCTGCCCCGAACTGTCTGCCTGAGGGTAGGCCAGTCGGATCTGTCATCGGCAACCCTCGGTCCGCCCACCGGCGCCTCGGCAGCACTGCGACCTGCGAATGAGGCAAATCCGCCGCCACAGGCCAGTGTTATCGCTAACATTCCCCGGAGCTGCTGCAGGCGCCCGAGCCGCCGGAGTCGCCCGACAGATCGGAGGAATCGTGACGCAGGTTGCCATCGGGGTTGACTTCGGAACCCTGTCGGGCCGCGCCGTCGTCGTCTCCGTCGCTGATGGGCAGGAGCTGGCGAGTGCGGTCCACTCCTACGACCACGGTGTCATCAGCGAGCGGCTCCCCAGCGGTCGTGGCCTAGGACCCGGCTGGGCGCTGCAGGCGCCGGATGATTGGCGGGCCGTCCTTCGCCATGCGGTGCCGGAGGCACTGGCCAGGAGCGGGGTCGCC
Source organism: uncultured Actinomycetes bacterium (assembly GCA_964559285.1). Taxonomy (GTDB): domain Bacteria; phylum Actinomycetota; class Actinomycetes; order S36-B12; family S36-B12; genus CAZLHZ01. Next base: position 6,701 of record CAZLHZ010000041.1, read on the forward strand.
GCTGCGAAGGTCGTCGGGATCGCCACCGACTTCACCGCCTGCACGGTCCTGCCGGTGACCTCGGACGGCACCCCGCTGTGCGAGTTGCCGGGCTTGACGGACCGACCTCATGCCTGGCCCAAATTGTGGAAGCACCATGCCGCCCAGGGCCAGGCCGACCGGATCAACGGCCTTGCGCGCGAGCGTAGCGAGCCATGGCTGGCCCGCTACGGCGGCGCGATCTCTGCCGAGTGGGAGTTCGCCAAAGCTCTGCAACTCCTTGAGGAGGATCCGCAGACCTACCGCGAGACAGACCTGTGGGTCGAAGCAGCGGACTGGATTGTGTGGGAGCTGTGCGGCTCTCTCATCCGCAACCCCTGCACCGCTGGCTACAAGGGGATCTTTCAGGATGGGCGGTATCCGTCGCGAGATTTTCTTGCCGCCCTGCATCCGGACTTTGCTGATTTTGCCGACACCAGGCTCCGCGGGCCGATGGGCTCCCTGGGGTCCATGGCCGGGGGACTGACCGATGAAGCCGCTGCATGGACGGGCCTGCCCGCGGGAACCCCGGTCGCGGTCGGAAACGTTGATGCCCATGTCACCGCTGCTGCGGCGGACGCCGTGACCCCGGGCCGACTGGTGGCCATCATGGGGACATCAACCTGTCACGTCGTCAACGGTGACTCCCTCGTCGAGGTCCCCGGTATGTGCGGGGTGGTTGATGGCGGGATCGTCGCGGGGCAGTGGGGTTATGAGGCCGGGCAGTCGGGAGTCGGGGATGTCTTCGGCTGGTTCGTGGATCGCTTCACCACTGAACAGCAGCATCAGCTGGCAGCTCAGCAGAACCTCGACATTCACGAGTACCTCGGTCGCACCTCGGACCTCACCCCCATCGGCGGCCACGGTCTCATCGCTTTGGACTGGCTCAGTGGCAACAGGTCGGTGCTCGTCGACCATGACCTGAGCGGGCTGATCGTCGGCCTCACGGTGTCAACACCCCCCGAGGATGTCTACCGCGCACTCGTTGAGTCCACTGCGTTCGGCACCCGCATGATCGTTGAGACGTTCGATCACTCCGGTGTCCCCATCCGCGAGTTCATTGCTGCGGGCGGCCTCACCCGCAATACGTGGCTCATGCAGGTGTACGCCGACATCCTGGGCATACCCATCCGCTGTGTCGCATCAGGACAGGGCCCGGCCCTTGGTTCGGCCATCCACGCTGCCGTGGCGGCTGGCTGCTACCCGGATGTGACATCTGGCGCAGCGGCGATGAGTCAGCTTGAGGACAGCGCCTTCGAACCAGATGCACAGCGGCACCTGGCCTACACGCGCCTCTATGAGGAGTACGTCCTGCTGCACGACTGGTTCGGTCGCGGTGGCAACGACATTATGCGCCGGCTGGCGGCCATGCGCAGAGAGGTGCTGGGAGATGACCGTGCTGAGTCCTGATCTGACGGCACTCGTTCACATCGCGCGGGTCACGGTTGCGGACCTGCACGCTGAACTGCCGCGCCATGGGCTGGTCTCGTGGACGGGTGGCAACATCTCGGCGCGCGTTCCGGGCCACGACCTCATGGTGATCAAGCCAAGTGGGGTGCGCTACGAGAACCTGACTCCAGAGTCGATGGTGGTGTGCGACCTGCATGGCCAGCTCATCGAGGGTGGCCTTCGGCCATCCAGCGATACTGCAGCCCACGCCTACGTCTATCGGCAGATGCCTGAGGTGGGTGGAGTTGTCCACACGCACTCGCCCTACGCAACGGCCTGGGCGGCCGCCGGCGAGCCCATTCCGTGCGTCTTGACAGCGATGGCCGATGAATTTGGCGGCGAGATCCCGGTTGGCCCCTTCGCTCTCATCGGTGACGAGGCCATTGGCGCAGGAGTCGTCGAGACCCTGCGCGGCCATCGATCTGCAGCAGTGCTGATGCGCAATCACGGAGTCTTCACGATCGGCAAGGATGCGGTGAGTGCGGTGAAGGCGGCGGTGATGTGCGAAGACGTTGCTCGAACCGTCCATCTGGCTCGTCAACTAGGGCCTCTCACGAGTCTGGCACCCGCGGATATCGACGCGCTGCATGCTCGCTACACGAACACCTACGGCCAAGGGGACGAGAAATGATTCGGCAAAGAGTTCCGGAAGTGTGGTTCCTCACAGGGAGCCAGACCCTCTACGGACCCGAGGTCTTGGCACAGGTCGAGGAGCAATCCAGGGTCGTCGTCCAGACTCTGGAGGGCTCGGACCAGGTGCCGGTGCGTTTGATCTGGAAGCCGGTGCTGGCGGGAGCCGACGCCATCCGCGCTGCATGCATTGCGGCGTCAGTCGACGAGAACTGCATCGGTGTCATTGCATGGATGCACACCTTCTCTCCGGCCAAGGCCTGGATTGGTGGTCTCTCTGCTCTCAGCAAGCCATTGCTCCACCTCCACACTCAGGCTGCTCGTGAGCTTCCGTGGGCAACCATCGACATGGACTACATGAACCTGAACCAAGCGGCGCACGGGGATCGGGAGTTCGGCTTCATTGAGACGCGCATGCGGCTGGACCGAGCGACGGTGTCCGGGCATGCCAGCGATCCGACGGTGGCACAACGTATTGCCGAATGGGCAAGGGCCGCCCTGGGCTGGGATGAAGCACATCGCTTGAAGGTTGCGCGCTTTGGGGACAACATGCGCGATGTAGCGGTTACCGAGGGAGACAAGGTCGAAGCGCAGATCCAGTTTGGCGTTTCGGTGAACTCCTTCGGGGTGACCGATCTCGCCGATGCAGTCGCGGCAGCCAGTGAACATGCCGTCGACGAGGTGGTGGCCGCCTACGAGGACTGCTACGAGATGAATGCCGACCTGCGCCGAGGTGGTGTGCGGCACGACTCCGTTCGTTTTGGCGCACGCATCGAGGTGGGTCTGCGCTTCCTGCTTGAGCAGGGTGAGTTCGGTGCTTTCACGACGAACTTTGAGGACCTCGGCCAACTTCGTCAACTGCCCGGTGTCGCCGTACAACGGCTGATGGCTGATGGCTATGGATTCGGTGGTGAAGGCGACTGGAAGACCGCGGTGCTGCTGCGCCTCATCAAGGTGATGGGCGAGGGGTTGCCGGGGGGCACCTCGTTCATGGAGGACTACACTTATCACCTCGGACCGGGGACTCCTCGTGTCCTCGGTGCCCACATGCTTGAGGTCTGTCCCTCGATTGCGGCTGGCACACCGCGGCTTGAGGTCCATGCACTCTCGATCGGGGGCCGTGAGGATCCGCCGCGCCTCGTGTTCAGTGCTGCCCCCGGTCCGGCTGTTGTCATCGGCATGTCAGATCTTGGGGACAGGTTCCGACTGGTGGCCAATGAGATCGACATCGTGACGCCCAATGAGTCCCTGCCCCTGCTGCCCGTGGCCCACGCCGTATGGGAACCTCGGCCGAGTTTCCGAGTAGCGACGGAGGGATGGCTCTATGCGGGTGGACCGCATCACACGGTCCTCACGTCCTCAGTTCCCACCCAGACTCTGCGACACTTCGCCGCCATGGCCGGGGTGGAGCTCGTCCTCATTGGTGCATCATCCAGCGTGGACGATATCCGTGACCGTCTGCGCTGGGACGCTGCCTACTACCGCCTTAAGCAGGGCCTGGGATGAGCAAGGGTGTGTTCATCGAACGCCCCGTCGACCTGTCGGCGGTGCCGTGGAGTCGTGCCGGCTCCTATATGTCCTTGTCGATGAATACCCAGACCCGAGACCACCCTGGCCGCGATCATGCGATTGCACACGGCCTCTATCTATGTGACATGTCGGGCTATCGACTGTGGCGATGGAATGGTGTGTTTCAGGTGCTCGGTCTTGATGGAGTCGAGCTTCACCAACCGGAAGTTTCTGCGGCCACGCCGAGCCTGCTTGAACTCACGGCCGGACACGGGTCAATTGAGGTGACCTTCGATGGGCCGGACACGATGCGGCTGCGTTGCAGCCGTGTTGGCATCCGACTCGTGCAGAGCGTGCTCGACCCACTTGATGCCGCTCTGGCCCTCCCGATCGATGAGCATTCATGGCGGCTGCAAATGGGAGAGGACGCTCACTACGTCGTGACCTGTCTGAGTGGAACGCTCACGGTGGATGCCCCAACGGTGCGCACCGGAGACGGTGATACCGAGGATCGAAAGGTTGTCGACCTCAGATCCGA
>CAZLHZ010000042.1:0-10704 GCA_964559285.1 uncultured Actinomycetes bacterium
GACCCAGCACCGCGATATCCCAGCTGAACCAGCCGAGCACACCGCCGAACAGCGGCGCGAGTTTGACATCGCCCAGCCCCATCCCGCGCCCGCGTGACATGAGGTGCAGTGCCGCGAAGACCACGAGCCACAGTCCAGCCCCGGCCGCGACGGACGACCAGGTGACCCGGGTGCTGATGAGCGCCGTCGCTGCAAGCCCCAGACCCACGACGGGATAGAGCCCGAGCACGAGTACGTTGGGGAGTCGATGGTGCTGCCGGTCGATTTGCCAGAGCAGGACGCATCCGCCCGTGAGGGGAAGCAGCAGGAGGAGGGCGATGACCTCACTGGCGCGTGCACACCACCACGTCTCCACGACCCAGGCCGACGCGGTCACCGTCATCGTGACCCACGTCGGCCACAGCAGGCGCGGCGCAAGGTTGAGCGAGGTCAGCACCCGTCGTCCGAGCCGAGTCAATGCCCACCCGGCACCTGCCCCGACGCATGCGGCGATCACGAGCCCGGAGACGAGCCCGAGGTCAGGAGTGCCAAGCGTGAGCGCACCGAGTCCCCATGTCATGTGCGCATCGCAGCATGACAACCTCGTCTGACGCCAGCCGATCATCGCCCCTGTGGATGAGTGCGAGCCGTTCAGCTCGGTTGCCTCAACCTCCTAGCTGGGGGTGCGCGTGGTCCACGTGGACTCGGTGACGAGAAGCCACTCGATATCGACCGGTCCGCGAAAGATGACCCCGGGGAGCGGGACGGGGCGATCGTGTTCCGAATCCGCGGACACCGCTCGGACCGTCACCTCGTCGCCGGCAGTCTGGCGAAGCGCCCAGATGCGACCGTTGATCCACACCGGATTCCAGTAGTGCCGATGGCGTGCGCGCTGGGATTGAGCATCATTGAAGGCGGTACGCCGTGCCCGGCCGTCCGTCGTCAAGGTCTCGATGACGGACACGACACCATCGGGCGTCGTGACGTCACGGGTGTAGGCGATGCGCCGACCGGAGGGGCTCCACTCGGCATCCCGCGCGGTGATGAAGCCAGCCGCCACCGTCCGCGTCGCCAGGAGCGAGCCATCGGACACCCGCCGGATCTCGACCACGCTGGTTCCGACCTCCGGCTCATGCCGCAGGGCGATGAGGGTGCGATCGGGTGACAATCGAGCTGCGCGATACCAGACGGCCGGGCATGAGGGGCAGACCGGACGCAGGGAGTCGCTGGCAACGGCGTACCGCACAATGCGACGAGGTGTGGCGATGAGCAAGCCCGCGCCATCGGGTTCCGCGGACAGGGCCGGCACCTCGGTGCCGGTGATCGGAATCTCGCGGCGCACTGCACCGTCGACGGTGATGACGACTGAGAGTGACGTTTGATCATCCGGGTCGACCCGGACGTACCCGAGCAGGGAACCATTGAGAGATGCGGCGGGATAGGTGGGTGATGCGGGTACGCCGGTGATGCGGGTCGCTGTGCCCGTGGCGACGTCCTGCGCGATGAGGTGAACGGCGGCGCCATCGACAGAGGACCGAACGAGGACGGGTGCGCTGAGGTCACCGGCTCGGGCGGGGGCCATGATGACGGCAGAGGTGACGATGACCGTGGTGGCGGCGAGGCTGAGCGCCCTCGTGCGTCTCGTCGTGATCATGTGCCCAAGAGTAGGAGACGGGTGGCACATCGTCGTGATGCTGCGAATCGGGAGGAGGGTGGCGTGACGGAATCGGTGGAGCGTCCTCAGGACGATGCGGTGGTGGCGATCGGTGATGCGCTCGCCTGGCAGGCGGGCTACTGCCGGCAGCGCGGCTCGGACATCGCCGCGGCCATCCTCGACGCGGTGCGCGATGACCTCGCGCGTGGGGGAGCGATGACGGTGCTCCTGCCGACGCACGTCCGCTTCGGCGATCTGCCGGGACTGCGTCTCATGGCCGCGGTTCACGAGCTCGCCCTCACCCGGCAGGCGCCGGCTGTCGCCCTGCATCTGCCGACCCTCGGTGGAACGGCACCGAGCTCGCGGCGGGCATTCGGTGATGCGGTGGTGGCGGCCTTGATTCGGCACCCGGCGGTGGTGAGCGACAGTCTTCGGCGTACGCCGCAAACGAATGAGACTGGTCGAGCGGCGCTGCTTCGGGCGGCCCTGTCGCGCATTCCCGGGCCGGTGCGACTGCGTGAGATCGGTGCTTCAGCCGGGTTGAACCTGCGGGCCGATCATCTGCCGGGTGATCCCGCGCTGGAGTCCGGGCCGATGCCGCAGGTCGTCGATCGCCTCGGCTGCGATTTGCACCCGATTGATCCGACGACAACGGCCGGGCGGATCCGGCTCACGTCCTACGTGTGGGTCGATGACGTTGTGCGCTTTGAGCGTCTGCGGCAGGCCCTGGAGGTGGCCGCACGCATCCCGGCGACCGTCGTCGAGTCGGATGCGGCTGACTTCGTGGCGAGCCTCGACCTTGCCGATGGCGAGACGGTCGTGTGGCACAGTGCGATGTGGGTCTACCTGCCCGTGGCAACCCGTCGATCGATCCTGCAGTCGTTGCGGGCACTCGGTGCACGGGCCACGGCCACCGAGCGCCTGGCACATGTGTCGTGGGAGTGGCGACCGGACGGTGGTGAGGTGTCGGCACCCTTCGAGTTGGTCCTGCGCCGCTGGGATGGTGGGGATGAGGTCGGTCAGCCGCGCCTCATCGCACGCGGGGGCAGTCATGGCTCACCCGCCGATCTCGTCTCGGACCTCGAGCTCGCGGACGATCCGCTGGACGAACCGCGCACGAACTGAGCCACGCATGTGCTCGCGCACGGAGCCACGCATGTGCGCACCATGTGGATCGGCCTCGTCCGTTCGGACAGGGGCGTGAGCACGACATCGCTGTAGTTCCATGCATCGACTCGATCTGTCCACAGCGTCGACGATGTCGCATTGCATCTGGCTGCCACCGCTGCCTACCGTCCGGCTCTCCGAGATGCACGCGAGATGCGTGCCCGTTCACCGGGGGGTGAGCATGGACGAGCGACAGTCAGTCGAGCAGAACGTCCGCGACGAGGTGCGTCGTCGCGGCGTGGATCCACTGCGAGAACCGCACCTCGTGCGAGACCTCGTCGTGGCCGCGGTGGCGCGGATGGACGGCGTACCCGATGCCGATGATGTGGCGCGGGATGTGTATGACGCGATCGCCGGGTTCGGGCCGCTGCAGCGCTACTTCGATGATCCGACGATCGAGGAGCTGTGGATCAATGAGCCGGGGCGCGTCTTTGTCGCGCGTGCCGGTCGCAGCGAGCTCACCACGACCGTGCTCAGCGATGGCGAGATTCGCGAACTGGTCGAGCGGATGCTGCGCTGGTCCGGTCGCCGACTCGACCTGTCGAATCCGTTTGTCGACGCCCGTCTTCCCGATGGGAGTCGTCTGCATGTGGTGATCCCGGACATCACGCGCGCACACTGGGCCGTCAATGTGCGCAGATTCGTGCTGCGCGCCAGCCACATCGACCACCTCGTGCCCCGCGGCACACTCACCCCTCAGGCGGCGGCATTCCTCGACGCAGCCGTCGTCAGCGGCCTCAACATCATCGTTGCGGGAGCGACTCAGGCGGGCAAGACCACCCTCCTCAACGGACTGCTCGGTTGCGTGCCGGCACATGAGCGGATCATCACGTGCGAGGAGGTCTTCGAGATCTCCCTCAATCACCCCGACTGGGTCGCCATGCAGACCCGTGATGCGAGCCTGGAGGGTACTGGTCAGATTCCCCTGCGCCGACTCGTCGTGGAAGCGCTGCGGATGCGGCCGACCCGGCTCGTGCTCGGTGAGGTGCGTCAGGCCGAGGCGCTGGATCTGCTCATTGCGATGAACTCCGGGGTTCCCTCGATGGCGACCCTGCATGCCAACTCCTCGCGTGAGGCGGTGACGAAGCTGTGCACGCTGCCGCTCCTGGCGGGTGGGAACATCGCGGCCGACTTCGTCGTCCCGACCGTTGCCGGATGTGTTGACATCGTCATCCATACCCAGACCAATGCGCAGGGCGAGCGGTGCGTGCGCGAGATCGTCGGACTGTCGGGGCGTGTCGAGTCCGGTGTCGTGGAGACCGAGGAGATCTTCAGCTGGCAGGGTGGCGAATTGCGACGTCGGTCGGGCTATCCGCCGCATCGTGAGCGCTTCGAGGTTGCAGGATTCGATCTGTCCGCACTCCTGACGCCGCAGGAGGCCTCGAGCACCGGTCCCGTCGGATGGCGGGCCGCATGAGTGGCATCAGCGTGGTCGGTGCCGTGCTCGGTGTGGGTGTGGCGGTGGGCGTGGTGCTCATGCTGAGCAGCACGCGAGGCATGCCGTCGCGTCGGCGTACCCGACGGACCTCGCTTGGTCGACTCATTGAGTCGGCAGGGGTGGCGCGGATCTCCCCGACCGGAGTCATCTTCGCGTCGGCACTCCTGGCGGTGCTCACGTCCATGGTGCTGCTGGTCGGCACGGGCATTCTCGCCCTTGCCGTTCTCGCGGGAGCCGGAGCCGCGTTCCTGCCGGTCATGCTCCTGCGGCATCGGGCCCGGCAGCGGGCAGCGGCCCTGCGCACCGGCTGGCCGGATGCGGTCGACATCCTCGTGTCTGCGGTGCGTGCCGGAATGTCCCTGCCGGAGGCGACCGCCGATCTCGCCCGGTGGGGTCCGGAGCCACTGCGGCCGGCGTGTGCCGCGATGGCAGCGGAGTATCGCGCGACCGGATCATTCACGACAGCGCTGGCCGTGCTCAAGCAGCACTTGAGTGACCCGGTTGCCGATCGCGTTGTCGCGTCACTGTCCATTGCACGCGAGGTTGGCGGCACCGACCTGGGCCGAGTGCTCACGACGCTCAGCGAGTTCCTGCGCGAGGATGCACGCACCCGAGGGGAGATCGAGGCGCGGCAGTCCTGGACGGTCAATGCGGCTCGCCTCGCGGTGGCTGCCCCGTGGATCACGGTCGCCATTCTGTGCACGCGACCGGAGGCGGTGTCGGCCTACGCCTCAGCCGGCGGCTCCATCGTGCTGCTGGGAGCCGGGGCACTGACCGTGCTCGCCTATCGACTGATGCTGCGCATCGGCCGACTGCCGGTGGATCCCCGGGTGCTGCAGTGAGCGGCGGAGTCATGCTCGGGATCCTGCTCGGGTTCGGCATCGCACTCGGCGTTCTCATCATCATTCGGCAGCTCGTGGAGTCCCGCCGACCGTCGCTCACCCGACGACTGGCGCGCTTCTCGGCATCCCGCCGCACCGTGGCCTGGGTGACGACGATCGGGTCTGCCCGCGGGCCCGTGGGCACGCTCGTGGAGCTCCTGCGTCCCACGGTCGAAGGACTCGGCCGATTCACGGGGAGTCGACGTGACTCACGTGAACGACTCTTGGAGCGGCTTGCACGTGCAGGGCGTCCCACGGACATCGTGCGTCATCGACTCGAGCAGGCGGCATGGGCAGCTGCAGGTGCGATTGTCGGAATCCTGCTGGTGCTGCGCGGGTCCGGCTCGCTGCTGACCGCGCTCATCCTCATCGCGCTTCCGGCGACGGGAGCGGTGCTGCTTCACGACCGTCTGCTGACGCGTGCTGCCACAGCGCGAGCGCGACTCATCAGTGCGGAGCTGCCCGGCATCGCCGAACTGCTCGCCTTCGCCGTCGCGGCCGGAGAGAGCCCACTGGCCGCCATGGATCGTGTCTCACGGATGAGTCGCGGTGTCCTGGCGACGGAGATTGGCGGAGCGCTGGCGGATGTGCGCGGCTCGATGACCCTCGAGGCTGCGCTGCGACTGCTTCCAGGTCGGTGTGGATCACCGAGTGTGGCGCGCTTCGTCAACGGCATTCTCGTGGCCATCGAACGAGGCACACCGATGTCGGATGTCCTGCGCGCACAGGCAGCCGATGCTCGAGCGGAAGGACGCCGCGAGCTCATGGAGGGCGCGGGCAAGCGTGATGTCTTCATGCTCGTGCCAGTCGTGTTCCTCATCCTGCCGATCGTCGTCGTCATTGCGCTCTACCCCGGCATCCAAGGGCTGCACCTCACCGCCCCCTGACCGTCCCGTTCACCACGCACCACCAACCACAAGGAGAGAACATGAACCGCCTGCTCGCGATCTACGTCCGCACCACCGTGTCCCTGTCCCGTCTCCGGGAGGATCGCGGCGACGTTCCCGGCTGGGTGCTTGTCGCCGTCATGACGGTCGGGCTGGTCGCCGCCCTGTGGCTCGTCGCGGACGATCAGCTCACCTCGATCTTCCGCAAGGCGGTCAAGTCGGTCGGCAAGTGACCGTGATCAACCGACGCGCAGACGACCGGGGGAGTGCGACGCTGGACTTCGTCCTCGTCGCACCCCTGGTCGCTGTGCTCGCTCTCGGTGTCGTGCAGGTGGCGCTCGCTCTGCACGTCCGCGCCACCCTTGCGGCCGCGGCCGCAGAGGGCGCACGCACCGCTGCCGTCTGGGGAGCGCGTCCCGCCGACGGGGCGGCACGTGCTCGTGAGCTTGTTGCGGACAATCTCGCCGGGGATGTCGTCACGGGAGTATCCGCGAGATACGAGCGCCGAGAGGGGCTGGCGGTCGTCACCCTGCGCGTGGAGGGACGTCTGCCCATGATCGGCCTGCTGGGCCCGCAGGGGCTCACTGTCGAGGGCAGTGCCCTGCGTGAGCCTGGGGATGTCGGATGAGCCGGGGACGTCCGATGCGACTGCTGCGCGATCGGCCGGAGTGGGTGCGGCGCCTCAGCCGTCGTCGCCCTCCCTGGGGATTCGCCGATGACGGCAGCGCCATCATCGAGTTCACGATTCTCGGCGTCTGCGTGATCGTCCCTCTCCTCTATATTGTTCTCGCGCTCATGCAGGTTCAGTCTGCGGCGTACGCCGTGACCCAGGCTGCCCGCGAGGCGGGTCGCGCCTACGTGCTCGCCCCCACCCCTGCCATCGGCCAGGCCCGCGCCCAGGCCGCGCTGCGTCTGGCCCTCACCAATCACGGGCTGGCACCCGATGCTGCCCGGCTCACGCTGCGCTGCCGCGGTGGTGCGTGCCTGACCCCCGGATCCACGATCACCGTGGACGTCGACATGGCGGTCGACCTGCCCCTCCTGCCCGCAGGACTGGCGGCGAGCACGGGAGCGAGCATCCCGGTGACCTCCACCCATGTCGCTACCGTCGACCGACTGCGCAGTCCACGATGATGATGACGCGACGCGTTGCTCGACTGCGTGAGGATGACGGCACCATCTCGGTGCTCATCCTCGGCTTCATCATCATCTGCCTGCTCGCGATCATCGTGGTCATCGACGCGTCATCGGCCTTCCTCCAGCACCGCGCCCTGCGTTCCACCGCGGATGCCGCTGCCCTCGCGGCGGCCCGGGAGATCGACCTGTCCGCCTACTACGCCACCGGGGCCACCGGCGTGCGACTCGATCCTGCAGCCGCCCGCGCCACCGTCACGTCCTACCTGCGCCAGGTCGCCCGCACGACCGGTCGCACGGTCCGACTGGAGTCCGTGCGCGTCGAGGATCGGCAGGTCGCGATCTCGTTGGTCGAGGTGCTCCGCCTGCCCGTGAGCGGTGTCGTCACCGGACCGCAGATCGTGCGCGCCGAGTCCACGGCCCGCATCAGCGTGGCTGGCTTGACTCATGTCAGGGACACAGGTTGACTCCCCGTGTCGATCCACTGAGGAGTGCCATGCGTCGGACCGTCACCGCCCTCGCGATCGCCGTCCCGATCGCCCTTGCCGCGCTCTCCCTTCCCGTCGCCTCGGCGGGACCGCTGCCCATGGCCGAGTCCCGGGCGAAGTCGGGAGGGACCCTGCGCATCCTCGGGTCCCTGGAGTCCCTCGTCATGGATCCTTCGGCGATCTACGGAGGTGATGACCTCGCGATTGCGGCCGCCTTCACCACGCGCACCCTCGTGACCTATCCGCAGTCCAGCTCGGCCACCCCGGCTGTCGTGGTCCCCGATCTTGCGACGACGACCGGGACGCCGAGTGCCGGGGCGACCGTGTGGTCGTTCACCCTGCGGGACGGAGTGACCTTCGAAGACGGCACCCCGATCACCTGCGCTGATGTGAAGTACGGCGTGTCCCGATCCTTCGATGCCCGGTACGTCGGCAGCGGCCCGTCCTTCGCCCGCGATCTGCTGGACATCCCGCGCGACCCGGCAACCCGGGAGTCCACCTACCTCGGGCCGTGGAACACCTCGCCCGCGAACAACCGCGCCGCCTTCAACGCGGCCATCACCTGCGCTCCCAACAAGCGCACCATCACCTTCCGGCTCAATCAGCCCCGGTCGGACTTCCGGCAGATCGTGACGCTGCCGATCTTCGCTCCGGTGCAGAAGTCAAAGGATGCCGGAGCGGAGTGGGACACCGCACCTCAGTCGACCGGCCCCTACCGCGTCGCGTCAATGACGAGCACCGCGATCACTCTGGCCCGCAATCTCGCGTGGTCGACTGCGATCGACCCGGTGCGCGCGGCCTATCCGGACTCCATCGTCATCAGTCTCGGCCTGACCTTGAGCTCGGCGGACGACAATCCGGAAACGATCGAGGCACGACTGAGAACTGATGCTGGCACCGATCGGGCAGCCGTCTCCCTCGACGCGTTGAGCGGTCTCACCGCGCGCAGCATCACCAATGTGCTGGAGGCGCCGGTCTATGGCTCCCGCACCATCGCGGGAGGTACGTCCTCCGTCCGCTACCTGTCGATCAACACCGCGAGCGTGACGAGTCTTGAGGCGCGACGTGCGATTGCCGCGGGCCTGGACCGACAGGGGATCCTGGGCTCGGCGAGCAAGCAGTGGCCGATCGATGGGACGACGGTTGCCGGGACGCTGGCCGATGGGCTCATCCCACCCGTCGCAGGAAGCACCTCACCCGCGACGGAACTGTGGACGAAGCAGTTGGGAAAGGCGATCCCGGTCGAGGGGAATCCGGCCTATGCCTGCTCCCTGCTGAGGAAGGCCGGGATCAGGTCACTGCGACTCACGATCGACTACCCGGACTATGACGGCAGCCTCGGCAAGACCATCGCCGGAGTGGTGGAGCAGTCACTCGAGCGCTGCTCCCGGATCAAGGTGGCACAGAAGCCGATCGACTGGATGGCGTTCTACGCCACCATTGGCGACCCGACCCAGCGCGCCTCCATGACACCGCTCGGCTGGGTGTCAGACCTGCCGACAGCGTCCAGTGTGCTGGAACCGCTCCTGAGCAGCACGGGCTCTTTCAACCTGACGGGCCAGGCTTCGAGCGCAGTCGACGACGCCATCACCTACGCCTACGAGACGGCCGACCCGGTGCAGCAGGCAGCCAGGTGGGCGGCACTCAACAAGAAGGCGGTCGGCCAGGCGTGGTACATCCCGCTCTACTGGGAGCGTCAGGTCTACCTCGTCGGATCCAAGATCCGCGGCGCCGCCATCTCGCCCGCGACCGGACGACTCACCCTCGGCGGGATCTGGATCAAGTAACGCGATGAGGTGCGTGCGTCACCCGATGTGATCGGCAGACCGCAGCAGCGGGAACAGCGCATGGACCATCGGCACCCCCGCGGGGAGTTCGGACTCCAACCCCGGGAACGGCGGTGACGTCCGCCAGCTGCGCGGGGCATGGACCATGTCATCGCCGAGGAAGCGCAGGGAGAAGGCCCGCCGCCGACGTGTGCCGGGCACGCCATAGGCATGGTGCGCGGTGAGCATGTGGAAGAACACGGCATCGCCCGGCTCCAGTGACCACCCGAGGATCTCGAAGGACGACCGGTCGGCCTCGACATCCGGGATCTCCGACAGCGAGCCCTCCGGGAACCACTTCGCCTGGTTGTCCATGAAGGTGCGGGGCATCAGCCAGCCCATGCGGTGCGAGCCCGCGAGGAACTCCAGGGTGGACTCGATCGCCACCGGATCCACCGGAGCCCACATCGAGCAGTTCAACCAGCCGTCGACGTTGTAGTAGGGCTGGTCCTGATGCCACGGGGTCGGCGCCTTCGTGCCGGGCTCCTTGACGAGCATGTGGTCGTGGAAGAGTCGCACCTCGCGGCTGCCCATGAGCGCACCCGCGACGTCCGCCGCGCGTGACTCGAATGCCACCCGACGGAACTGCTCGATGCGCGTCCAGTTGCAGAAGTCCTCGACGAATCGTCCCGGATCATCCGGGCGGCTCGCGACCGTGAAGAGCGGGCCGGGATCGGCCAGGTTGTGCTCGATCCCCGCCTCGATGAGCGCTACCTCGTCCGGTGTGAAGACCCCGCGCACGACAACAGCCCCGAGCGCGGCGAAATCGGCCACGGTCTGCGCGTCGACGACCGTGTGGTCCACAGCGGTGGTCATGGTCCCTCCCGAGGATGCTGACTCGCCGCCACCCTAGGGGAACGCCGTACCCTTCGTGCCATGAGCACCGATCCGCGCGAGACCCTGACCGCCCTCGAGCAGACTATGTCCAGCGTCGAGGCGGTGCTCGACCTGCCGGCCCTGCGAGTCCAGGCCGCTGATCTGGAGGCCGCTGCCTCCGCGCCCAACCTCTGGGATGACCCAGCCGCCGCGCAGGCGGTGACGAGCCGGCTGTCGTTCGTCCAGGGCGAGATCCGCCGCGCGGAGAACCTGCGTCGCCGCCTCGACGACGCGGGCGTGCTCCTTGAGCTCGCCGAGTCCGAGGCCGATGCCGACTCGATGGCGGAGGCGCAGCGGGAGATCGGCGAGCTCGAGCGACTCGTTGGCGAGCTCGAGGTGCGCACCCTGCTGCCCGGGGAGTACGACGCCCGCGA